>DNGT01000410.1 GCA_003486165.1 Desulfobacteraceae bacterium | reverse complement strand
ATGATGGAGAAGTCCATAACCAGGCTCTTGAACCTGAGCGAAAAAAGACATTTGAAGTGATAGAAAAAGAGATGGCACTGAAAAAGGAAAATTCTTTGACCCAACTCATGCCCATGACCCTGGAAGGATGTGTGGTCAGGATGGCAGATACCATCAGCTACATCGGTCGTGACATAGAGGATGCCATCCGGCTCAATATGATAAAACGATCTGATCTTCCAAAAGAGAGTGTGGATGTTCTCGGGGATACAAACGGAACCATTGTTTATCATCTTGTTACAGATATTATCAACACCAGCTTTCAAAACACCTATATTGCTTTCAGTCAGAAAGTATCAGAGGCCTTAAAGCGACTCAAGGATTTCAACCTTGAGCGTATCTACATGAACCCAAAAATAAAAAAAAAGACAGACACCATAAAAACACTTTTTGGGATACTTTTTGAAAAGTATCTTGATGACATTGAAAATGAAAATCGTTCATCCATGATATTTAAGGGTTTTTTGGAAGATATGTCTGAAGATTATATTCAAAATCACCGCAAAGAGGAAATCGTCAGGGATTTTATCGCCGGCATGACCGATCAGTATTTTTTGAGACAGTGTCCCGAAGACATGCGTCCAGAAATTATTAGCAAGTAAAAAAGTTTAACGTGCCTAAAGTTAAGGTATTCTATCATTTTTTAAATAGGCTTCGCTGTAGGCGGATTCCAAAATTTTAGCTCACTTTGGCTCACTACAAGCTTTGGTCACTTTTACGATTCTTCGCCATGTTGAATGCGATGACGTGTATAAAAAACGTCATCGAACTTACGAATCAGAGTACGAGGTATGAAAAAATCCAAAAATCCACATAAGCAACACGAAAAATTTAAATCCCAGGAGCGGTCTTATCGAAATCTGGTCTTAAAAGACAATCTGGTCGATTTCAGAGTAACCGTTAAAGAAACAGATCTATTTGTACAAGCATTAAAACCCCTTGAAGACATTACAAGGGAGCTGATTTTAGAAAATAGAGGATATATAGAAACCTACATAAAAAGGTATCCTGAATTCGCTCGGACGCTAAAACCATGGCGTGTCCAGGGCCCTGAACCGAAAATTATCAATGAGATGGCGCTGGCAGGTGAAAAGGCCGGGGTCGGCCCAATGGCAGCGGTGGCCGGTGCAATTGCCGAACATGTGGGCAGCGGTCTGCTAAAACATAGCGATGAAGTGGTGGTGGAAAATGGTGGTGATGTCTTTTTAAGGTTGGATAATCCTGTTACCATCGGTATTTTTGCAGGTGCATCTCCTTTAAGTTTACGTATGGGAATTCGTGTTGAATCAAGTCAAAGACCTATATCCGTATGCACATCATCGGGAACCGTCGGACATTCGTTAAGCCTGGGAAAGGCGGATGCCGTCAGCGTGGTGTCAGATTCTTGCTCTCTTGCTGATGCTGCTGCGACGTCCATCGGAAATCGAGTGACATCGAAAGCCCATATCCAGTCGGCCATCGATTTTGGGAAGCATATTGAAGGCGTTAGAGGAATTGTAGTCATTATCGGTGATGATGTCGGTATTTGGGGTGACCTCGAAGTCGTACCGCTTAAATTAGAAAAGGGTTGAGTTTTGAACTCGAAAAGGGTAGATGGACTGGTAACAACAAACACTTGACGAGGAGTATACAATATGAAAACCATGTGGGCGCCCTGGCGTATGGAATATATTCTGGGCAAAAAAGATGAGGGATGTATCTTTTGCAGAGCGCTTTCAGATCAGGATAACCTGACNNATCCAGACGGCTTCAACGTCGGGCTTAACCTTGGGAAGGTGGCAGGCGCAGGTGTTGAAGAACACCTCCATTTCCATATTGTTCCAAGGTGGTTCGGTGATACCAATGCGCTAACCGTGTTTGCCGATGTGCGTGTCATTCCGGAACACTTGCAGGCCACGTTCCACAACCTGAAGCCACACTTTGATAAAATGGAATTAACAATCTGAAATAAAAGGAGATAAAAATGAAAAAAGTTAAGGTCGTTCTCTGGATAATCTTTCTCGGCTTTATCGCAATTATCTTTTTTTCAAACAAAGATTATTTTTTGGCAAGAAAAGCCTTTCAGATAAACCTTCTTTTTACCGAACCTTTTCAGATTCAGGAATTGCCCAATGCCATCTATTTTCTGGTTTTTTTCCTCGTAGGGTTTTTGATCGCTTATTTCATCAGTCTTTCTGAACGATTTAAATCGAAAAAGACCATCAAAAATTTAAACGCCGCAGCCACTTCTCAACTGGAAGAAATTTCAGTACTTAAAAAGGAGGTCGATTCATTAAAGGCTAGCGCCTTTAACAGTAAAACAGCGTCCGAAGGTCAGAATATAACCGGCGAAGCCTAGCCTTTCATTAATCCTTTTTAAAAAATAAGGTGCTCGAATAGGTCATAGTATAACGGAGATCTCGTCTTCATTGAAGCCAACGCGGGGAAATAAAAAAAGCTTTTATCACGAAAGTACGAAAATTCGAAAACACGGAAAAGGTGATGGTTGTTGTGCTTTCTTTTTTTCGTGTTTTCGTGATTCTATTTTATCTGTCTGAGCCATATGACACTTTTGAAGAAAACCCCCATGATCAAACAGTATCTGTCCATCAAGGAAAGGTATGCGGATACGATACTCTTTTACAGGATGGGAGATTTTTATGAAATGTTTTTTGANNATAGATCAGGGTTACAAAGTTGCAATATGTGATCAGGTTGAAGACCCCGCCCTGGCTAAAGGTTTGGTCAAAAGGGAAGTCGTACGCGTTATTACACCGGGCATGATCCTTGACAATGAACTGCTGGATGAAAAGTCAGATAATTATGTTCTTGCTCTGGCCCGCAACGATGATACTGCCGGACTCAGCTATTTGGATATTTCAACCGGAGTTTTCCGGATCACGGAGTCCAGCGATATGAATTCAATTGTTGACGAGGCACTTCGGATATCGCCCAGTGAAGTTCTCTTGCCGGAATCGTCTAAAAGCGACCGATTTTTTTTACCGATTTTAAATGCCATGGCGGATCGTTCCATAACCTTTATATCTGACACCGCATTTAAATTCGGCAGGGGGCGTGAAAGACTCGTTGATCAATTCAAAACCCTTTCCCTTGAAGGTTTTGGTTGCGAACATTTAAAGGCGGGTGTCCGTGCGGCTGGTGCTCTTGTATTTTATATTAGAGAAACTCAAAAACAAGAAATAGAACATTTATCAGGCATTGAATCCTATTCCCTTAGTAACTACCTTATTGTTGATAACATAAGTTTCCGTAATCTNNTACGGTTACGGCCATGGGGAGCAGGCTGTTGAAAAGATGGATCAGGTATCCGCTGATGGATGTTCCCGAGATAGAATCCAGGCAGAAGGCTGTTTTAGAGGTAAAGGCCAACGTACCGATTCGGCGGAATATCCGAGAAAAACTAAAATCGGTGTATGATCTTGAACGTCTCGGAAGTAAAATTGCCATGGGCCAATCAAATGCTCGGGATTTTGTTGCGTTAAAACATTCTTTGATCAGCTTGCCGGATATATGGTCTTTGCTTTCAAACCTTAATTCAGAACTTTTTAAATGTTATCAGAATATCGACAGCTTGTGTGATCTTGCCGGTCTGATCGGTAGAGCCATACGTGAAGATGCACCACCCACAATAAATGAGGGCGGTATCATCAAAACCGGCTATAATGCTGAACTCGATGAGCTTATTTCCATGAGCAGGGACGGGAAAAAATGGCTGGCCAGACTCGAAGCTAAAGAAAAGGATGCAACGGGAATCAGCACTCTTAAAGTAAGGTATAACAAGGTATTCGGATACTTTATAGAGATTCCCAAAGCCNNCCGGCCGGAGTTTAACACCAATGGCCATATTCTGATTGAAGACGGGCGTCATCCGGTGGTGGAAAAAATGATCGCCGGAGAACGTTTTGTGCCAAACACCATCCAGATGGATGATACCGAAAATCAAATATTGATTATCACCGGTCCCAACATGGCCGGCAAATCGACGGTTCTTAGACAGGTGGCGCTGATGGTACTTATGGCCCAAATGGGCTCTTTTATACCTGCAGCACGTGCGTCAATGAGTGTTACGGACAGAATTTTTACACGGGTGGGT
The DNA here is from genome assembly GCA_003486165.1 of Desulfobacteraceae bacterium. Classification (GTDB taxonomy): domain Bacteria; phylum Desulfobacterota; class Desulfobacteria; order Desulfobacterales; family UBA11574; genus UBA11574. The sequence continues at coordinate 2,996 of DNGT01000410.1, read as the reverse complement.
GCACTGGACAATCTCTCTCAGGGACAGAGCACATTCATGGTCGAAATGCAGGAAACCGCTAACATTTTAAACAGCGCAACACAAAAAAGTCTCGTTATAATGGATGAAATCGGAAGAGGGACCAGCACCTTCGACGGACTCAGCATTGCATGGGCGGTTGCGGAACATCTCCATGATTTAAAAGGGCATGGTGTTAAGACGCTCTTTGCCACCCATTATCATGAATTGACGGAATTAACACGTCTAAAGCCTCGATCAAAAAATTATAATATTGCCGTTAAAGAATGGAATGATGAAATTATTTTCCTAAGGAAGTTGATAGAAGGGGGCACAAACAGAAGTTATGGAATACAGGTGGCTCGACTTGCGGGTATCCCCAGCCCCGTTATCCAGCGTGCCAAAAAGATTCTTTATGATATTGAAAATGATGAACACGGGTTAAGGGGGGCATTTGCCCTGCCCGAAGATTTGAATGCTTCGGAAAAAAAGCATGTGCAGCTTCATCTTTTTTCCAGGCCGGATCATTTCATTATAGAAAAATTGCAGAAGCTCGACATCTCGAAAATGACGCCGCTGGATGCTTTAAATTATCTAAATGAATTACAGGAGAAGTCTAAGACCATTGTACTTTAATTACAAAAAAACATATTTTTCACATGTTCTTGTTATCCTGTGTATGCTTTTTATGATGTGGCCACGGGTATTATCTGCAGCCACGGCAAAGGACAAGTATTTTAACGCTGAAGCCTGTTATAAAAAACTTCGCCATAATCCCAAAAAACAGAAATATCGAGATAAATGGCTGGGCTGTATTAAAAAGTTTGAAGCGGTTTACCATTACGACTCAAAGGGTCCATGGGCCGCTGCCGGGCTTTATATGTCCGGGCAACTTTATCAGGAGCTATACAAGCGATCATTCAAAAGATCTGATCAAGAAATGGCCATTGATATTTATGAACGTATTATAACCGATTTTCCAGAAAGCAAATACAAACAAAAGGCCGATTATGCCTTGCGTAATATTTCATATAAAAAGGTCTCCAAGATAGATTCTAAAAAAGAAATACCTGAAAAAGATGTTGAGAAGGTTGAAAAAGACAGTATTGATGCGGAAATTGAGAAATTAATCTCAACGCCGCTTCCGGATGAAAAGGATTTGAAAGGGGCTAAAAACATGGAAGCTAAGATTTTAGGGCTCCGATACTGGTCAAATCCAAGTTACACCCGGGTTGTCGTCGATGCTGACAATGAAGTGTCGTATACCCATAGACTTCTCAAAAAAGATGCGTCCATCAAAAAACCTCAGCGTTTGTATATTGATCTAAACAACAGCAGGTTGGCAAAAGACATTACAAAGGTTGTCCCAATCAATGACAATCTCCTCATTGATGCCCGAGCCGGCCAGTACGCATCGAACTCGGTCCGGGTGGTTGTGGATATAAAGTCTTTTGAGACGTATAAGATATTTTCCCTTAAAAATCCGTTCAGAATCGTTATAGACGTCTGGGGGACCATCGATAAGACGATACCGCCGGAAATAGAAGTGAGTAAAAAGAATGCCAAGATTCCACCAGGCGCCCTGGCAAAACAGCTTGTTCTGGGTGTAAGCCGTATTGTCATCGATCCTGGTCACGGCGGACGTGATTACGGCGCGCCGGGATATTTAAGGGGGGTTCATGAAAAAGACGTTGTTCTAAAACTATCCCGGAGGCTCGCAAAAAAAATTCGTAAAGAGCTGGCCTGTGAGGTCATTATGACCCGAAATAGCGATCGAAACCTGACGTTGGAGGAGCGAACCGCCATCGCAAACACAAAAAATGCAGACCTGTTTATCTCCATACATACCAATGCCGTCAGGGATAGAAGAGCCTATGGCATCGAGACTTTTTTTCTGAATCTGGCCACGGATAATGATGCCATTTTGGTTGCTGCAAGAGAAAATGCGACGTCAACAAAAAATATCAGCGATCTGGAGACCATTTTAAGCGATCTTATGCAAAATGCCAAGATCAACGAATCGAGCCGTCTGGCGGTTCATGTCCAGAAATCGATGGATCTTCATTTAAGAAATCACTACAGCAGAATAAAGAGTAAAGGTGTAAAACAAGCCCCCTTTTATGTTCTTCTGGGGGCCCAGATGCCCGCTATACTCATTGAAACGTCTTTTATCAGCAATCCCAGAGAATGTAAAAGNNGCATTAAATGAAGCATCGCTGAAAGAGTTTTCACATGCCATTGATAAAGTTGCCGGAGACGAGGACATTAGAGTTCTCATCCTAACCGGTGCCGGAGATAGATCTTTTGTTGCTGGAGCGGATATCACGGAGTTTTTAAAGTTTAATGCCCTTAAAGCAAAAATATTTTCCGAAATGGGACACGGTATCGTCAGCAAACTGCAAGAGCTTCCGATACCCGTTATAGGAGCGGTTAACGGTTTTGCTCTGGGTGGCGGCTGTGAGGTTGTCATTGCGTGTGACTTTATTTATGCATCTGAAAACGCAATGTTCGGTCTGCCGGAAATTAATCTGGGAATTATTCCCGGATTTGGCGGTACCCAAAGACTGCCGAGAATCATCGGAAAAAACAGGGCCAANNCGGCATGGATGTCGATCTCAAGACAGGGTGCCGTATTGAAATCGATGCATTTGCCGTCTGTCTGGCAAGTCCCGATGCAAAAGAAGGGACAAAGGCTTTTCTTGAAAAACGCCCACCGGATTTTAAAGGGGGCTTTCAGGAATAAATCTGTTATCATAACACATATTTTTCCTTGACATAATTTTATTCATCCAATATAGACCTTCGAATGAAGATTACCCAAACGTTGCATAAACATATGGGACTGATAATATCCTAAAGGGTCTAATGTATGCGGTTTCGATTTTTCTACTTTGGTTTTTTTAGTTTTTTGGATGGCTTCTTTTTTAGGAAGTCTATCCATGGGCAGGCAAGGTAGAAAAGAACCAACTTGTTAAAAACCATGGGTAGACAGAAAAAAA
>DNGT01000069.1 GCA_003486165.1 Desulfobacteraceae bacterium | reverse complement strand
GCGCTCGATAATGCCCAGGCACCCTTTTCCGTCTATAACAGCCTGCTTTCCGAAGCCGGCGTTTTAGGCTTTGAATACGGCTACTCCATGGCACAACCCCGGGGGTTGGTGATTTGGGAAGCTCAGTTCGGGGACTTTGCCAATAACGCCCAAGCGGTCATCGATCTATACATTTCCAGCGGACAAACCAAATGGCAGCGTTTTAGCGGCTTGGTTTTGTTGCTCCCCCATGGTTGGGAAGGTCTGGGGCCTGAACATTCCAGCGCCCGTCTCGAGCGCTTTCTCCAGCTGTGCGCCCAAGACAACATCCAGGTATGTAATCTCACCACGCCGGCCCAGTACTTTCATCTTCTCCGCCGTCAGGCGAAAGCCAAATTTCGAAAGCCGTTAATTATCATGGCACCGAAAAGTCTTCTTCGCCATCCGTTGGCGGTCTCTGATTTAAAAGAAATGACGGCGGGCACTTTCAAAGAGGTCCTTGAAGATCCTGATCCCGTTAAATCACTCCGCCGCATTCTTTTTTGTAGCGGCAAGATATATTATGAATTACTTCAAAAGCGCCGGGAAATGAAAAAAACCGATACCGCCATCGTTCGCCTGGAACAGTTCTATCCATTCCCGGAAATGCAATTGAAAGCCGTCATCCAAAAATACAAACGGGTCCGACAATTTATTTGGGTTCAGGAAGAACCGGAGAATATGGGGGCATGGTTTTTTGTGCGTCCGCGTCTCGAAAAATTAACTGGAAAACCACTGGAATATATCGGTCGCAACGCCGCGGCCAGCCCGGCTACAGGCTTCCCCAGTATCTATCGGAAAGAACAGGTCGGCGTGACGAACAAAGCAATTGGAAAGGATGAAGGTTGAAAGCTCAAAGCTAAAGGCTCAAAGGAGTAAACATGGAAATAGAGATCAAAATTCCGAGTGTGGGTGAGTCGGTTCAGGAAGCGGTCCTTGTGCAGTGGTATAAAAAGGACGGTGATCCGGTTCAAAAAGATGAGCCGATTTTTGTGGTTGAAACCGACAAGGTTACCCTGGAAATCGTGGCAGAGGCATCCGGGATTTTAAAGGTTTTGATTAGCGAAGGCCAAACTGTTGCGATCGGAGCTGTTGTCGGAAGTATCGACGTCAAAGAAGTATCCGAAGCCGAGCCGGAACCGTCACCAGCAGAAGAAGAACCAGAACAAGAAGTATCCGAAGTTGAGCCGGAATTGGCAATTCATGAAGAAAAAAAGGAAAGGCCTCAGGAGGTTCCTAAAAAGACGGAGAAACCGGTCCCGGCTAAAGCTTCGCCTGAAGAGGTGCCATCTGAGAAGGAACCGACCGAAGTTCGAAAAATCTTTTCCCCATCGGTAAGACGGCTTGTATCTGAGAAAAACATTGATATTACCGATATCATCGGTACCGGTCCGGGAAACAGGATCACCAAGGGTGATGTTCTCCTTTATCTGGAGCAGACTCCCTCTGCGGCAGCGGTTCCATCACCTGCGCCTCCAAAGATAAAGGATGCTGCTCCGGTTGCGCCTGAAACCTCGGTCAAACCGATCCCGTCCAGGATGGAAGACGTTACCCGAAAGCCCATGAGCCCGATTCGAAGGACCATTGCATCACGCCTTCTTCAAGCCAAACACTCTACTGCCATGCTCACGACATTTAACGAGATCGATATGACCCATACCATGGCCCTTCGTACACAGTTCAAGGAGGCTTTTAAAGAAAAATACGGGGTTTCTTTGGGGTTTATGTCTTTTTTTACCAAGGCCAGCGTCGAAGCGCTGAAAGAATTTCCACAGATTAATGCGTTTGTTGACGGTAATGATATTGTATACCACAATTATTATAATGTCGGCATTGCCATTGGTACCGGTAAAGGACTGGTGGTGCCGGTTATTCGAAATGCGGACATGTTGAGCTTTGCCGAGTTGGAACAGGCCATCGTTGATTTTGTGGATAAAATTAAAAACAATCGCCTTGAGCTGGCGGACCTTGAGGGCGGCACATTTACCATTACAAACGGCGGCGTGTTCGGTTCTCTGCTCAGTACNNTACGATCACCGCATTGTGGACGGCAGGGAAGCGGTCACATTTCTGGTGAGGATCAAAGAGTGTATTGAAAATCCCGAAAGGATCATGATGGAGATATAAAAATGGCGAAAAAAGAGATCTACGACCTTATTGTTGTCGGGAGCGGTCCGGGAGGGTATGTGGCGGCGGTTCGGGCGGCCCAGCTGGGACTGAAAACCGCGTGCATTGAAAAGGAGACCCGTTTGGGTGGCGTTTGCCTGAATGTAGGCTGTATTCCAAGCAAGGCCCTGCTTGATTCCAGTGAATACTATCACCTGGCCAAGGATCACCTTGTCGAGCACGGCATAAAAACCGGAAAATTGACCCTCGATCTTTCCGTCATGATGGCCCGTAAAGAACAGGTTGTTGAAGAACTTACCGGGAACGTCCGCAAACTTCTGGAAGGCAATAACATAGAAATTTTCAAAGGGACTGCCTGCCTTGCCGGAGAGGATCGCGTTGAGGTTCGACAAGATACCGGTTCTGGCCGGAAAAAAACCGCTCAAACCCTCCAGGCAAAATCGATTATCCTGGCCACTGGAAGCACGCCGGTCCAGGTTCCGGGTCTTGAATTTGACGGGAAACGGATCGTTAATTCCACCGAGGCACTTGAGTTTAAAACAATTCCCAAACATCTGGGTATTGTGGGTGGAGGCTATATCGGTCTTGAACTGGGATCTGTATGGCTGCGTCTCGGGACAAAGGTCACCGTGGTGGAAATGCTGCCTCAAATCGCATCCACCATGGACGGACAGGTGGGTCGGACTCTGGACCGGATACTCAGAAAACAGGGCATGGATATTCGTCTCAACACCCGGGTTTCGGGCGCTAAAATTCAAAAAAACAGTGTCCGGGTCACCCTGGAAAATAAAGACAAAAAGGAGGTACTGTCCTGTGATAGACTGCTGGTTTCCGTGGGAAGACGGCCTCTGACACAACATCTGGGTCTGGAAGACATCGGTGTCAAGACCGACGCTAAAACCGGACATGTTCTTGTGGACGAATCTTATCGCACCAACATTCCCAACGTCTATGCCATCGGAGACCTTATCCCTGGTCCCATGCTGGCTCACAAAGCGTCGGCCGAGGGCATCGCTGCGGTGGAATGTATTGCCGGGCTCCCCGGAGAAGTGAATTACGATGCCATTCCCGCGGTGGTGTACACCTGGCCGGAAGTGGCCAGTGTCGGGCTGACTGAAGAACAGGTTAAAGAGAGAAATATCCCCTATTGTGTGGGCACGTATCCTTTTTCCGGTGCCGGGCGTGCCCGGTGTATGGGGGAGAAGGATGGTTTTGTCAAACTCATCGCCCATTCCAAAACCGACCGAATTTTAGGTGTGCACATCATTGGACCTCGGGCGGCCGATATGATTGCCGAATGTGTTTTGGCCATTGAATTCGGGGCAAGTTCCGAAGACATCGCCCGGACCGTTCACGGCCATCCGACATTTGCCGAGGCGCTTCAGGAAGCGGCCATGGGGGTGCGGAAATGTTCGATTTATGCTTCCTGAAGTGTAAGGATTTTCGTGAAACCTCGACAAATCTCCAGAGACTGTCAAAAATCACCTTGGATGTGTAATCAAGAAAATCTATAAGACTTTTTCATAAAAGGAACTCGTTATGGCCGATTATGAATATGATATTGGGGTTATCGGCGGCGGAGCGGCCGGTTTGACTGTTACGTCCGGCGCGGCCCAGCTCGGTGCAAAGACCCTTCTCATTGAAAAAGAAAATGAACTCGGCGGCGATTGTCTCCATTTTGGGTGTGTTCCAAGTAAAACACTCATCAAAACCGCCCACGTTTACCATATGATGAGGACTGCCGAAAAATATGGGCTTCCTCAGCTTGACGTTCCTCCGGTTGATTTTAAATCAGTATCCAATAGAATCAAATCCGTAATCGGTGTTATTCAGAAACACGATTCTAAAAAAAGATTCTGTAATCTCGGCGCAAAGGTTGAATTTGGAGAACCTGTATTTACGGATGAACATAGCGTTCGTTTGAACGGAAAGACGGTTTCGGCAAAAAGCTGGGTGATTGCCACCGGCTCTTCGCCGTTTGTTCCCCCAATAGAGGGATTGGATACCATTGATTATATTACCAACAAAGAGATTTTTTATCTGGACCGGTTACCGGAATCGATGATTATTTTTGGCGGCGGCCCGATCGGGAGCGAGATGGGGCAAGCATTCAACCGTCTTGGGACCAAAGTTTACATTGTGGATCGTGGCGATCAGATTCTAGGAAAAGAAGATAAAGACATGGCTGATACGGTCAAACGGGTGATGGAGAAGGAAGGGGTGGTATTCCATTTAAATTCTTCCATTGAAGCTCTAAGGAATCTTGGCAATGAAAAAGAAGTGACCCTAAAAGATAAAGACGGCAAAATTGTCCGCCTAACCGCAGAGACGATTTTGGTTGCGGTGGGAAGAATACCCAACATCCATGGGCTGGGTCTGGAAGGTATCGGTATCAAAGTCAATCGAGCCGGCATCGAAGTCGATAAACGGTTGAGAACGAACCATAAGCATATTTATGCTGCCGGAGATGTGAATGGCGGTTTCTTGTTTACCCATGCAGCCGGATATGAGGGGGGAATTGTTGTCAGCAATGCCGTTTTCCGGCTTCCAAGAAAAACCGATTACACTTTTTTGCCCTGGTGCACCTATACCGATCCCGAGTTGTCGAGCATCGGCATGAACGAAAGATCTGCCAATGCTGCCGGAATCGACTATTCTATCTGGGTCGAGGAGTTTAAGGACAATGACCGGAGTCTTGCCGAGGGCGAAAGAATCGGAAAAATCAAAATGCTTTTGGATGAAAAAGAAAAGCCCATTGGGATTCAGATTGTCGGTCCCCATGCCGGGGATCTGGTGAGTGAATGGGTCGCAGTGTTAAACGGAAAAGTAAAACTCTCCACCCTGGCGGCGGCCATACATCCATATCCGACCATCGGAGAGATCAACAAAAAGATTGCCGGAACATTCTTTACGCCCAAGATTTTTTCAGACAGGATTAAGAAAGGACTTAAATTCTTTTTCAATCTCAAAGGTCGGGCCTGCGGCCCTGAAACCTGTGAAGAATAAAAAATAAAGGAAGAAACAAACATGGAGACATACTACACACCTGAAGATCTGCCGAAGTTTGAGGAAATTGGAAAGAATTCGCCGGAACTGGCAAAGAAGTTTTTCGATTATTACGGTGCTGTATTTGCTGAAGGTGAACTTACGGAAAGGGAGAAATGCCTGATTGCCCTGGCCGTAGCCCATTCCGTACAGTGTCCTTACTGTATCGATGCGTATACACAGGCATGCCTCGAAAAGGGCTCCAATCTTGAAGAGATGACCGAAGCCGTTCATGTTGCGGCGGTCATACGGGGTGGCTCATCCCTGGTGCACGGCGTTCAGATGCGAAATATTGCCGAAAAAATATCCATGTAATTCTCAGAACCGTTAAGGATCAAAAAATGACGAAAGCCCGGACATCAGATAAAGACTTAAAAGGACACCCCAAAGAGCCTGTCGGTATGGTGCCTTTTAGTCTTACCCTGTCTCGTCATGACCTGAAACTGGATCGGGAGACAACCCGGACATTGCAGGTTAATTTGGGATTTCTCTGCAACCAGACCTGCAGACACTGTCATCTCGATGCAGGCCCTGATCGTAAAGAAAACATGGATTTGGGAATTATCCAGGAGGTTATATCCTATGCCCAAAGGGGCGGATTTGAAATCGTGGATATCACCGGCGGCGCACCTGAACTAAATCCCAATATCGAAACACTGATTGAAGGTGTCTCTGAAGTTGTGCCTCGGATTATGCTTCGTTCGAATCTTTCGGTGTTAAATGATGGCAAAAGAGACCATCTCATGACACTTGTGAGAGAAAAACGCGTGGTCATTGTAGCCTCTTTCCCTTCTTTAAATAAAATTCAGACAGATTCACAAAGGGGCGACGGAATATTTCAAATTATTATCGACGCACTGAAAAAACAGAACAGTTTGGGATACGGACACGAAGACACCGGCCTCGAGCTAAACCTGGTGTCCAACCCCACCGGCGCATTTCTGCCGCCGGATCAGGAACAAACAGAAAAGAGATTCCGCCAGGTGTTGGAAAGAAAATGGGGAATTGTTTTCAACAACCTGTATAATTTTGCCAATGTTCCTCTGGGCAGGTTTCGCCAATGGCTGATCAGAACAGACAATCTGGGTGGTTACGTGAAGAAACTTTATTCAAGCTTCAATGCCTGCGCGGTGGACGGTTTGATGTGCCGGTCACTGGTCTCAGTTTCCTGGGACGGCTATCTTTATGATTGTGATTTTAATCTTGCCAGGGGACTTTTCATGGGCGGGCGTAAAATTCATGTATCTGAAATGCCGGGACCTCCGAAACCCGGCAGTCATATTGCAACGGCCGACCATTGCTACACCTGTACCGCCGGGCCGGGATTTACGTGAGGGGGGTCTATAGACACCTGAGGTTCAGGATTAAACGCTTCCCATTTCAAAAAGTGATCGCTTCAAGTAGAATTAACTCAAGGTGGGGTATTTTATTTTTTAATCGCTCCATGGATAATGCTTTCGATCAAACCGTGTAAACTCGTGCTTAAGGGATCCTAAAGAAAAAAAAGAATTAAATATAAAAAGAATGGCTTCAACTTAAAATAAAAATTTTCTTTCTTTAAATTGTTACGGTATA
>DNGT01000322.1 GCA_003486165.1 Desulfobacteraceae bacterium | reverse complement strand
AAGTTGAGCTTTGCGAAATCCCGAGAATCGGGGGCTTGAAACGGTGAAAAAATGGAGTCCGCCAGCGATCTTTGGCGGATGAGCATTTTGAACCTTTTCGTAACGTTGCCATGGGCACTTAGATTGTTCTATAGATAGGTTCTAGAGTTCGGAAGACTCCACACCCTCTTTTAGGTGACGGCTCGACCGAACTTAAATAGCCTTGAATTAAACTATAAAGCTATTCAGGGCAATAAAGGCAGGGTTTTTTTTATGGACTCTGCCTTTTTATCTTGAGCGCCATGCCCACAGGCAGCATCCATTTCCACCTTGCATTTTCCACAAGGCATGATTATAGTTTGTTAAAAATGGCGAACGTAAAGGTGTTATGAAAGAATCAAACTATAACCAAATCAAAACAAACAAATATAAGCGTAATATAGAACGATGAAAGAACATAATGAAAAAATACCGGATCCAAAAGAAATCGAAAAGGAAATCGGCGATTTTCTATCGAAAAAATTTGGAGGCAGCGTTAAAATGGTGACACCTCTGGTTTTGCCCCAGAAAGTCACCACCGAAAAGGGTGAAAAAGCTGTCAAAAAAGAAAAAAGGATCAATTTTGATTTAAAACCTGAAGAATTGATCTCTTTTCTTGATCAATACATTGTAAAGCAGGATAACGCCAAGGCCATACTCTCCACAAAAATATGTACGCATTTTAACCGTATAAAACGCGCTGAAAACTCTTCCGATGAGACCGAGGACATGGTCGGACGCATTAAAAACAACATCCTTATGTTCGGCCCCACCGGTGTTGGCAAAACATANNGGTTATGTGGGTGGTGATGTAGAAGATCTTGTCAGAGATCTTGTCAGAGAAGCCGACGGTGATATTGAGCTCGCTCAATATGGTATTATCTACATTGATGAAATCGATAAAATTGCATCAAGCCGGAATGTCATTGGCGTTGATGTCTCTCGATCAGGTGTCCAGCGGGCGTTGCTAAAACCCATGGAAGAAACTGAAGTCGATCTAAAAGTACCTCATGATCCCATTTCGATGATTCAGGAGATCGAACGCTTTCGTAAAACCGGAAAAAGGGATAAACGATCGGTCAATACCAGCAATATACTGTTTATTATGAGCGGTGCCTTTGGCGATCTGGCGCGGATTGTTAAAAAACGAGTTGCCGATCAAGAAATCGGATTTGGAGCAAACCTTAAAAATATTCGGGATGACAGTGATATTCTCAAACAGGCAAAGGCGGAAGACCTCATAGAATATGGATTTGAATCTGAATTTGTCGGCAGGCTTCCGGTCAGGGCCGTCTTTGAAAAATTGACGGAAGACGACCTCTTCGAAATCCTGAAAAATCCAAGCAACCCGATAATACTTGGCAAAAAACTCGATTTTGCAGCGTATGGTATTGATATTGTATTTGAAGATAGAGCCCTTGAAATCTTAGCGAAAAACGCCTTCATAGAAAATACCGGGGCAAGGGGTATTGTCAGTGCTGTTGAAGGAGCACTTCTTGTCTTTGAAAAAAAATTACCGTCAACGAACATTAAAAAATTTCCGGTAACCGCTACTGACGTGGAAAATCCCGAAAAGTCCCTTAAAAAAATATTGGCATTATCAAACTTTGATGAACTCAATGAAACATATGAAAAGCTGTTTCTTGCTGAAAAAGAATATATCAAAAGATATTTAGACTCAAACAAGAAAATTTTTGCGAAGAAATACGGTTTGACACTCACGCAGTCACGGATCGATGTTGTGGCTTCTTACTACGCCAATCATATAATGGATATAGAAAAGGTCATTAAAAAGATAAAATCTTTCTATGATGATATAAAAAAGACAGAACTATATTTTTTTAAAAATCATGACATCAACATTGTCCTGGAAGATGACGCCATCGATTTTATTATCGATCAGCTTGAAAATTCCAAGTATAATCTTGAAGCATTTTACGATCATATTTCGACCGATTTCGAATACGGGTTAAAGCTGGTTCAAGAAAAAACAGGTAAAAATCGATTTTTTATTACCAAAGATGCTCTTATAAACCCCGAATCTTTTATAAGCAATCTCATTAAAGATGAGTTGAGCAGGCATTACACCCCGATGTTAAAGCCCAATACTGGGGAAAAATAAAATGATCGGAATATCAAAGCTGTACTGTGGAACTGTAGAACCATCCGATGCCCTTCGTTATGGACGAATGTCGTCCAAACTGCCTTCGCATCTTCTTCAATTTTCCAGTGATAAGCGACCTGTGGTTGTCTGGAACGTTACCCAAAGGTGCAATCTCAAGTGTGTCCATTGTTATGCCCGCGCCAAAAATATCGCCTTTAACAATGAACTTTCCTCAAGTGAAGGAAAAATTTTAATTGACGATCTCGCAGAATTTGGTGTGCCGGTAATGCTGTTTTCCGGGGGTGAACCTTTGATCCGAGAAGACCTCCCGGAAATTGCAGCTTACGCTGTCAAAAAAGGGATGAGAGCCGTTATATCGACAAACGGAACCCTGATAACACCTCAAATCGCTCAAACCTTAAAGGATATCGGCCTCTCCTACGTTGGCATCAGTCTCGATGGAATGGAAGAGACTAACGACCGGTTTAGAGGGGTTGAAGGGGCTTTCAGGCTGGCGATTAAAGGGATTGAAAACTGTAAAAAGGCCGGTATAAAAGTCGGTCTTCGCTTTACCATCAACAAATCCAATGCCGGTCAAATTCCAGAAATATTCAAACTCGTTGAAGAAATGGATATTCCAAGGGTTTGCTTTTACCATCTTGTATATTCCGGTCGCGGATCAGAACTTGTAAAAGAAGACCTTTCCCATGAGGAATCTCGAAAAGCCGTCGATCTTATCATGGATCTTACCAAAAAACTCCACGATAAGAATAATTCCAAAGAAGTATTAACTGTCGACAATCATGCCGATGGCCCCTATCTTTATTTGAGGCTACTTAAGGAAAATCCAGAGCGTGCCCGGAAAGTGCTTGAACTTCTCGAAATGAACCAGGGTAACAGTTCCGGGATAGGCATCGGCTGCATAAGTTGGGACGGCGAGGTATATGCCGACCAGTTCTGGCGACATTACAGCTTTGGAAATGTTAGAAATCGACCGTTTTCTAAAATTTGGGCCGACACCTCGGACCCTCTGATGAAAAAACTTAAAGAGAAAAAAAGACACGCCAAGGGAAGATGTGCAACATGCCGATGGCTGGACATTTGTGCCGGCAATTTCAGGGTAAGATCAGAGGCTGTCACAGGCGATGTCTGGGCACCGGACCCGGCATGCTATTTAACAGACGAAGAAATCGCGTGAGATCTCTGCATAGCATTCCCTTTTGTCCAATTTCTGCGCTTGCCCTCTGGAATGTTTACCCAGTTGAATGCGTTGCCTGTTCAACCGGGGTGGAGCCTATTCCTCTGGGGTCAGACGAAGTTTTTTTCCTCAAAATACCTAAAGTATTCCTGCGGTTAAAATCTTCGTCTTCCTTGAACTTGAACGAAATTAAACGCTCTGAAAAGATCGCTAAGACATATAAAGATAGGGCGAGAAGGCTTCAAAAAAAGCATTATCCATGGAGCGACTCAACAAATAATAACTTTCCACTACCGAAACAACTAAGACATAGGAGTTACTATGCTATTTCCTGATTACAGACCGAGAAGGTTGCGACAAAATGATGCGTTTCGCCGTATGATGCGTGAAACAAAACTTTCAGTTGATGACTTCATTCTTCCGCTGTTTGCCATCAAAGGTAAAGGGGTAGAAAACCCCATTGACTCGATGCCCGGCCACTATCAGTTGTCCATCGACAATCTCGTTAAAACATCTAAAAAAGCCTATGAGATTGGCATTCCTGCAATAATGCTGTTTGGAATACCTGACAAGAAAGATCCCCTTGCAACCGGCGCTTATGACAAAGACGGTATCGTTCAAAAAGCGACGCGCGCCTTAAAAGACAAGATACCGGATCTTGCCGTCATTACCGATGTCTGTCTGTGTCAGTACACCGACCATGGACATTGCGGCGTTGTGGACGGCCATATTATTGATAACGACGCTTCTTTGGACCTTTTGGCCAGAACCGCCCTTTCACATGCCCGGGCCGGCGCAGACATGGTTGCACCTTCCGACATGATGGATGGCCGTGTGGCTGAAATTCGTAATATTCTGGATGAAAACGATTTNNGCCAAGTATTGCAGTGCATTTTACGGACCCTTCCGTGATGCGGCCCACTCTGCGCCGAAGTTCGGGGATCGTCGAACGTATCAGATGGATCCCGCCAATGCGATTGAAGCTATCCGTGAAGTGACCATGGACATCGAAGAAGGTGCTGATATTATCATGGTAAAGCCCGCCCTTCCCTATCTCGACATTAT
>DNGT01000461.1 GCA_003486165.1 Desulfobacteraceae bacterium | reverse complement strand
ACAAGGCCATACAGAACGACATTACACTGAACCGATTTTACATCGATATTCGTTGACCATATGTCCTCGTCTCCAATGAGCTTTGATTTTACCCTCCCCATTATTATCAGGTTTTCGTCGATTCCACAAATATCACCTTTATTCTTGGGCAGTAAATATGAAGTTACTCCTTTCACACCCTCGATCTCCTTAACAATTTGTATTGCACGCGTTTTTTGAACGGGTTTAACATACTCTCCAATCAGATACACATGACCTCTATAACATTCAATAGAAAGATCTAAAGAGTTTAGAGAGTTAATATCATCATCATCATGAAATTTATTTACTATCGTCAACTTAATTGTTGTATCATTAAGAATGGTCTTTAGGTCACGTCGGTCAACCGCTGCAATGTAAATATGCTCAGCTGCTGTGCTGAGAATTGAGCTGCATCCATAAGATAACAACGGAAGAATAAAAAATGTTATAATTTTTATAAGGTTTTTCATATTTGATTTACGTTCCATTTTCAAAAAAGCTATTATAACGCCGTTTCAATATCTCGTTTCCATGTCGATCCATGGTGAATCCAAACAGGATTGTTTTTATAAATGCAAAATTTATGCAAAATTTAAAAATTCATTTCAGAATAAAGTAATTTTGATAAATATTAATTGGTTAGATTAGCATCGTGCATTTCAGAACAACAATGTTTAACAATTTTTGTCAAAAAAAACGCCATTTTTTTGCAGAATATCAACCAGTTTGGGGTCAAAACGAAGATTAGACCCCATTATCGGGGACACCCGCCCCCTGACTCCCCGGAATCATGGTAAAACAGGTCGAATTCACTGAAAAAAAATAAACGACAGGTCAAGCGAAAAAATACCTCTCCTATGAACTATGAAAAAGGAACTTCAGGGACTTCCATAAATCGGTTTTTGGGTCCATTTGTTTGTCCTTCTCTTTTTGATCCTCGCATGAAATTGCCACATTTTTTCATTTTGATCTTCATTTTATTTGCCTTTTGGGAAAGCCAATGATAGTCTATCTATATTGTAATCAAGGGCTTGTAGAGGTTCACAACAGCGTTGTTCCTGGTGCCCTGTAAATGAACGCCTTAACCCGTGTAATTTTCGGGCTGATACGCCAATGCTTTACTCCGGAGGAAAAAAATGGGAAAGTCAAGAGACACCAAAAAAGATGTGAAAAAAAAGCCGTCAAAAACCATTAAAGAAAAACGCAAGGAGAAGCAGGAAAAGAAAAAGGGATTGGGGATAAAAATTGATACTTGATTAAAAGAAAAACTTCGAGAAGCCCTTGGTGCATACCAAAAGTTATTTGAGATAACACCAAACAGCATTTACGAACACCCGAAGTTAATGATAACTTAGCTGTAATCGTAAGTTATTGATGAAAAAGGCCAACCCTGTATTTTGTTGGCCTTAATTACTCAAGAGCTGGTGTGATTGCTGTGTGGCTGATTCATTGTTCTGTAAAAGGGAGCTGACGTTTGCAGCAAATCAAACGCTGTGATACTAAACAGGAGGCGCCATTTCTTTAAATTCTTTTACAATCTGTTCCCTTTAATTCAGGGGTGCCTTCAAACCCATGAACGTTTATTCCATGCTGAACAACTGCTTCCAAAAGCACCTCTTTTGTGTCAACTGAAAGAGCTAAAGTACACTTCACATCACCAGGATAGTCGCGACAATCTATAAAGTATCTTTTCGTGATTATATTCCTTTCATATTAACCGGGGTCAAAAAAAACTGTGTTCATCTGCTTTGATCTGTGGTTAATTAATCTATTAAACCTTCAGCTAAGCTGAAGGTCCCAGCTTTGCTATGCAGGTATGTGAGTTTATATTTACCGCCCGCTTCGCTCAAGACACAGAGGACGGCAATGGAAAAGCACTAAGCAGCTTACGCTGCGAAAACGACAAAAGACATCAATTCTTTGGTTGCAAGGTGCCGATACGGGTATTTTATTACCCGAAGGGTTGAGTCGTTTTGCTTTTCGGCGTTTCAGCGAAAAGCAAAAAAAAACCAAAAACTCTGCGCTCTCTGCGGCTCTGCGGTGAATAAATTTTTATAAAGACCCTTTAATGAGTGGTTATTGACTTAAATCGCTAGATTATAATAAGCTCTATATGGACGATATTACAAGACAGAAGGGAGCCATTAGTTCTTTATGGAAAAAGACGAAAATCACAATCAAAAAAAGGAACGAATCAACTTAACCATCCGTGAGATGAAGATTGACGACATCGCTAAGGTATTCCATCTGGGTGAAAAACTCTTCACCGCCCGAATAGTACCCAATCTTTACCGAACTTGGGATGAGTACGAAGTTGTTTCTCTGTTCCAGACCGATCCCGAGTTTTGTCTGGTGGCGGAGATGGATGATACGATTATAGGTTTTGCCTTGGGATTGACCATCAGTAAAAGCGGTTCTGCTTGGAAGTATGGGCATCTACATTGGTTGGGTGTCGAACAAAAATATCAGAGACAAGGTATTGCAAAAAAGCTTTTCAAGAGTTTTATGGAACTTATGGTCGAAAACGGCGTTCGCATGTTACAGGTGGACACCGAAGCAGACAATTTGCCCGCACTTCATTTTTTTCGGGAGGTAGGATTCGGAAGTCCACAACAACACATATACTTGAGCCTCAACCTGTCCGACCTCCGTCGGCAAATGAAAAAAAAGAAAGAGAATGGGCGGATGTAATACCGCCAGATCATGTTGCCATGAATAAACCAAATGACCAGATTCAGTCCGGGCGCCTGCGCCGTTTTTTGCGCCGACTCATAGATATATACAGCCCGTCCGGCAAGGAAGAAGAAGTTCTTTCTTATGTGTATGGCTATATGAAAAGGCATCANNATAGATGTCCAGCTGGTACTTGTCGGCCATCTGGATACGGTGGTGGCATACGATCTTGACAACTACGGTTATCAGGAAACGGGGGATCAGATTAGAGGCCTTGGCACTGCTGACATGAAAAGCGGTTGCGCCGCTATGCTGGAAGCCTATCTGAGTGTCTGGGAAGCCGGATTTACACGAATGCCCGTGGCCCTGGCATTGGTTGTGGGTGAGGAGGAAGAGGGGGACGGAATCGAGCGACTGGCCGAAGAATTTTATTTTCCTTGGGCTCTGGTCGCTGAACCCACAGATCTTTGTCCATGTCTAAGTCATTATGGATACATGGAGATACAAATCTGTACCCGAGGCAAAAGNNTATATGCTGGAACGTCGTTCCGAAGGGGTTTACAATATCCGGGATCTTTTAAGCAGTCATGTGGGTTTTGCCGTACCTGACTGGTGTGAAGTCTGGCTGGATGTTCATCTCCCGCCCCATTCTCCCATCGGTGATGTTTCCGTGGATTTGGAACAAATTGTTGACCGAATCCGGAAGAATAATCCACAGAATAATGCCACCATTCGCTTTGTAACAGTACATGACGGTTATGAACTTCCGGAAAAGGGACCCGTGGTAGAAGCCTTGCAGAACCTGTACAAAAAGCGTTCGTTGGCCTGGTCCCCCCAGGCGTTTTCCAGTCATTCCGACGCAAATCGATTATGGTTCTCCGGGGTGAAGCCCATTTTGCTCGGGCCGGGTCAGTTGCAGATGGCTCACGCTCCGGAGGAGTCGGTCTCATTTAACCAAGTCCAATGGGCAGCTGAACTTTATCGGGATCTTATCGTATCGATGGGTTCCTGAGAATTACGACAAGATCTGCGGTACAAGTTAAATTTATATTTCTCCTGTATTACCCCAACAGTAAGTAAAACGGGTGGGTTGGCATTTGAAAACTTTATGTGTTTTGGAAACAGATTAGAGCGAACCTCTTCACCTGTAAATTCTAATGGAAAAATATGGCCTTTAGAAGCTTATTACCGTTTGTAGTGATACTGTCACTCATTATTGGATGTGCTGCTCCGAAAATCGTTGGAGGTTCGATCTTAAAAGATAGTATTAAAGACGGCATATATGATGGTGAAGCAAGGGTTGGACCGGTAAAGGTTTTAGCCAGAGTTACGATTCAAAATCAACGAGTCACAAACATTGGTTTGCTAGAACATCGTCATTGGAAAGGCAAAGCAGCAGAAAATATTATTCCTCGTAGAATAATTGATGAACAATCCACAAAGGTCGATGCTGTTTCAGGAGCTACGGTTAGTAGCACAGCCATTATGAACGCAGTAAATGATGCCATACAAATGGCAAAATAAGTTAAACAAGGGAGGGGAACAGTGTAAAAGCTCGACGGGCTGTTGCCAAAAGTGAATAACTTGTCTCTGTAATTTACAATTCAAGTTCCTACTCCATTTAGTATCAAAAGACACTGCATGCCAAGATATCTTACAAGAAGAGAGATTTTAAAAAAGATTACCAATTATCTCATGGCATTTTTTATGATGCCTTTTTTTTCCATCAAAAAGGCCATGGCCGTAGAGGCAGATGGCAAGACCGGGAGCATGGAGCGCCACATGAACTTACCTAAACCCATATTAAAAGGAGAGGTCTCTGTAGAGGAGGCCATTAAACATCGTAGAACCATTCGGTCATATCTATCAAAAGCTTTAACCCTTGAACAGCTTTCACAGATTTTCTGGGCTGCCCAGGGTATCACCGAGGATGGGGGCTACAAACGGTCGGCTCCGTCTGCCGGGGCTTTATACCCTTTGGATATCTATGCGATAGTGGGTGATAATGGCGTGGAAGGCGTAAAGGCGGGTATCTATCATTATAATCCTCATAAACATGTTGCATTGTTGATCGCAGAAGGGGATTTCAGAAAAGAGGTGGCCAGGACAGCGCTCTCGCAGATGTGGATGGCCAGAGCTCCCATAAACCTGGTGATTACTTCAGAATATAGCCGGATTACAAGCAAGTACGGTACCAGGGGAGATATGTATGCTATGATCGAGGCCGGTCATGTAGGACAAAACATCTTTCTCCAGGCGGAGGCCCTTGGTCTGAGAGCCGGGATCGTGGGTGCTTTTCATGGCAATGATGTGATCCGGGTCATGAACATCAGCAGGTCCCATGACCCCCTGCTCATTTTGCCTGTGGGATATGGGGCGTGAAGCCCCGGGCTTGAATAAAAAATCAAGTTTAGGAGCAACTGAAGAACCGGGTGGATTTTATTCATGACGGAATGATATTTTTTCGGAAATATAGTCGTAAAAGGTAAATTTTATACCAAATTGTAAAAGGAGGTAAGGAAAATGGGAAGCAAACAAGAAGAATATGCGTGTGCACACTGCGGATATACTGCTGATGGAAAATTCAAAGGAGATATCTGTCCTAAATGCAATCAAACTTATTGGAAATGTTCTAAATGTGGATTCCTCATCACGGCTTCAATGCCGCCGGATATATGCTCACAATGCCATGAAAAGTGCGATTTTCTTAATGTTACTTGCTATACACCGGAATGCGGAGGCCCCGGACATATTGATCCAAGATTATAAGAAATAATCCATTTNNTCGGAGAATGATATTGCATGTCGTGTGTAACCCTACATTGCCCTGAGATCATTTGTTCGCATCCTCTCCGCAAGCCGCCCCGTCCTTTAGAATGGGGTCAAGGGAGCTATCTACCATGAGTTGAGATACTTACACGGGCACGACATGCTGCCGTAAGGCAG
This sequence comes from Desulfobacteraceae bacterium, assembly GCA_003486165.1. Taxonomy (GTDB): domain Bacteria; phylum Desulfobacterota; class Desulfobacteria; order Desulfobacterales; family UBA11574; genus UBA11574. The sequence goes on along the minus strand of DNGT01000461.1, from coordinate 474 downwards.
AACCTCCAACCTTTAGGGTGGAGAGGCTTCACTTATGGTATCTTCTACGTTCGATACCATATCGGAGAAGCTATCAGTGACTCCAAAAATTCCGGAAAAAACATCTCATATTTTTAGAGGTATAGCGATGAAAAGAAATATCTTGCGATTTATTCTGGCATTATCCCTCATTATTCTTTACTCTTGCATTTCCAGCCGGTTGACTGAAGACAAAAGTGGAGTTGGGCAAACGTCCTCTGGGAGCGATGTGCAAATATCAGCTGTTCAGGGCAACGCAAATCAGCCAGGTTCTAAAATTTCAGAAGAAAATCATAAACTGAATTATAACAAGTTCGAATACGCGACCATCCGATAATTGTGATGATAGACGCGTTAAAAAGGTTATCGGGCATTTCAATTAGGCGTCTACGAGAAAATCGAATACAGGATCATGGTTTATTTTTAGGATTAGATATCCAAACTAATCATTGTATC
>DNGT01000200.1 GCA_003486165.1 Desulfobacteraceae bacterium | reverse complement strand
AACAGTCCATGGTACAAAATGTGCTCATATGCAAAATTTGATAACCACAGCATCTATATGACCGTGTTCCGGGACATGGCTTAATAAAGGCCCCTTTATTTAGGGTGAGAAATAAGATCGTTTTGCCTTTTTGGACCGAATCATCAGACGATGAAATCGATTTGTAAACCTCTGTTGAGTTATGAACGATTGAGACCGGTACATTTGGGATGCGTGAACGAATGGAAATAACCAGGGGGAAATGGAGTACCTGTTGGTCGATATATAGTTTTAAAAGGGACAAGGAAATAACTTTGTTTAGTGTATGAATGTTTTCATTTATTAAATGTAATTAGAAAATTATCTTTTTAAAAGATAGTAAAACAGATATTATGGGTCAAGCATGAAAACAAATTTTAAAGAACTTTATCAATAATGGGCAAATGCGGACATTTTTCAAAGGTTTCTTGACACACGAACGACCCATTGATAATTGTTGGAGTCCACGGTTTTGTAAAACCAAACACAATAACAATAAAATTCAAAACACTTGATGAATTCGATATGTTACGAATATATTAGGTGTGATATCTTCAGGAGATCTTAGAAAGCATGCTGCTGAGTCTACAAAGAAAAGGGAAAAAGGTTTTAATGAATGAAGAAGAGCTGCAGGAATATATGTCAGTAAAGCTCAATGAACTCGCCGGATTGCTCTCAAATATGGCGATAGCCTTGATTATGACCAGCCTGTTGGTTGTTTTCACTTTCTTAAGGGCTGGAGATATGTACATCTATGCTCTCATTCTTCTCCCACTTGTAGGACGCTGGTATATGGGGGGTATGGTCAACAAGTGGCTCAAAAAAAAATTCAAAGAACTTTTATACACATAATCGTCTGCAACTTTAAGCAGTAAAAAGTTTTTACTCCAGTTGCACATCCGAATATGGCTAAAGAACCTTTGAAGTCGTAGAGGTGACAATAGTGCGTGTTGCCGTTGTTTCAGATATCCACGCAAATATAGATGCTTTTCAGGCAGTTGTAAATGATTTTGAGAAACAGGCTGACCGAATTCTGAATCTTGGGGACCTTGTTGGGTATAATGCAAGTCCCAATGAGTGTGTCAAACTGGCTAGAGACATCGGAATGCATTCTATTTTGGGCAATCATGATCTGGCAGCATGCAATCTTGCTTTTGCAGAGAATTTCAATATCTTTGCCCGAAATGCCATCCTTTGGACACGAAAAAATCTTACCCATGAAAATATCCAATTTTTAAACGATTTACAGAAAAACCATCGCTTATCCTGCGGCCTAGCATGCCATGGCTCTCCTGATGATACGAGTAGCTACATCTCCCTTCCCTTCCAGGCCAGAGCCACGTTAAAGAGGATGAGAAAGGGGATTTGGGGGCAGATAAATGTGTGCCTTTTCGGGCATACCCATAAAAGGAAAATCTGGCGAATGGATGTTCGAGGGAAAGTGGCACCGGTTGAAATTCCTTTGGATGGAATGATCAGGTTAAATATGGATGAACTTTATCTTTTGAATCCTGGAAGCGTCGGCCAGCCGCGAAACGGGGACTCCAGGTCTTCATATTTCATATTTGACACCGAAACCAATACGGTGAGCTTTAAACTGGTAAAATATAATGTGGCATCAACGATAAAAAAAATAACTGAAGCAAACTTGCCTGAATTTTTAGCAAAAAGACTTTTGGATGGAACTTAGACGGGTAGTCTAAATATCATTAAAAGGTGATAAAATGACAACAATGAAAGATTTAAAAAAGAATGGAAAGCTAAAAGACGGCACTGTTGTTCTATTAAGGCCCATGGTCAAGGCCGACCGAAAAGGATTGGGAGAATTTTTTAACCGGCTTACCCCTTCGGTGCTACAATATGTGCGCAACGATGTCACCGACCCAAAAGTTCTTGACAAATGGTTCGATCAACTGAATTACGATCGTGTGTTTCCGCTTCTGGCCTTTAAAAANNTGGCTCAGGAATTTGGAATCGAGAAACTCATGGTCGAGTTTCCCCTGAGGGCCTATAAAGCCCTGGCGATGTTCAAAAAGGCCGGATTCAGTCCCAGAGCGGTGATCGAAGGGCTCATGAAAGATCGTCATGGTGAAGACTTGGACATTGTCATAATGGTGATGGATGTAGCAGCTTATGCCGGTAAGTCAAAATAATTTCTCATGCGGTGTTCGCTTAATAGAGCGATAATATTTTTTTTCCGTAATCGGGGATAGAGGCGAGTAAATCTTCCTTAAGGGCCTTTGCATTCGGGTATCGATTTTCAGGTTTTTTTTCCAGGCATTTCATTATGATGCGCTCGATTTCCTGATCTAAAGCCTCATTGAATTTGCTCGGTGGAGATGGAGGAGTCCTAAGGATAATGTCCATGAGCACCTTTTCCACTTCATGATAGAAAGGGTACATACCCGTATAAAGCACGTACATAACAACGCCAATGGCCCATACGTCCGAGCGTCTCTGGCTTTTTCCCATAATTTGCTCTGGTGCCATATACGGCCTGGAGCCTGTTACAGTGGCGGACATTTCTTTTTCCTTGAGTTCTTTAGCCGCGCCGAAGTCTAAAAGTTTTATGGTTCCGTCTGGCTTAACCATCACATTCTCGGGCTTTATGTCTCGGTGGACGATCCCAAGATCATGGGCATGAGCCACCACATCTGTGAGTTGAATAACGACGGACTCTACCTCTTTTTCCTCAAGATCCCGCTCAATCACCTCGTAAAGTGTTTTACCAACGATAAACTCTTGAATCAGCGCTTTTTTGTTCATGACGTCTATCATCTCAAAAACCTTGGGCACACCTTCATGACCGGCCAGACATCTCAATATCCTCGCCTCCTTTTCGAACTTGGCGTTTAATTTTTTATCGATGGGAATCTTTGCTACAAGAATTTCTGGTGGATCCTTTGTCACGTCTTTGACCTTCCATACCTCGCCAAAGCTCCCAATTCCCAACCTTTCCAGTTTCTCATATCGAAGTTCCATAAGCTCTTTTCCAGTCGATTTAGGATAAAAATCTCGAAAAATTCTTTTCCAGAACCCAGGATCGCCGCCCTTTTTAATGGGGGCGCATATGTCTATTCTTAGCCTTGCATAATCGGCGTCATTTTCCATGCGGGCGTGCACGCCAATCCTCTTTATAAGTTCTTTGGAATCAATGGGACAGGCGAGAAAGTCCGCCGCACCGGCTTTTAACGCTGATGCTGCCAGTTCCTCGGAAAAGCTTTCCAGAATCACAATCATCGGCTTTTTCAATTTAAGATCTTTGATAAACTGCTCGAGGGAAATGTCGGACTGTTTCAAGGACAAAAGGGCAACATCTATTTTTTT
>DNGT01000016.1 GCA_003486165.1 Desulfobacteraceae bacterium | reverse complement strand
CCGCTCTCCAGGGCTTTTATGGCCGCCGTGCGCGCTGGTTCGACCACTCGACGGTACTCCAGCTCCAGGTTGAAGTCTTTAATCAAAAGTTCAACCCGTTGAACCGTTTCCTTGTCTGTCAAACCCATGACATATTCACAGCGATAGCGAAAATACCGCCGAATAACTTCTTGTTTGGCAGCTTCCTGTGTCGCTTCATCGTCCGTGATGGCAAAGCCAGCCCGATTGACCCCCATATCCGTGGGGGAATTGTAAAACGGCTCACCGCCCCTTATTTTTTTCAATATTCGTTTCAGAACAGGAAACACCTCCACGTCACGATTGTAGTTGACCGTCTTCTGATTATAAGCCTCCAGATGAAAAGGATCTATCAGGTTAAAATCCCTGATATCAGCGGTGGCAGCTTCATAGGCCACATTCACCGGGTGCTTGAGAGGCAGATTCCAGATAGGAAAGGTTTCAAACTTGGCGTAACCCGCGAAAATACCCCGTTTGTATTCATGGTATACTTGGGAAAGGGAGGTGGCCAGTTTTCCGCTGCCAGGTCCGGGGCCGGTCACGAGAACCAGGGGTTTATCGGTTTCGATAAATTCATTGACGCCGTATCCCTCATCGCTGACGATTAGATCGATATCCGTAGGATACCCTTTGGTGTATTGATGAGTGTAAACCCGAATGTTTCTTCTTTCCAGTTTATATTTAAACTGAAGGGCCGACGGCTGGTTTTCAAAACGGGTAATTACAACGCCTAAAACGTCGATTCCCCAACCCCGGAGATCGTCGATGAGTTTGAGGGCGTCTGAATCNNAGAATGTCGGCCTTGTCTTTTAATTCTTGGAGAAGCCTCATTTTTACATTGGGGTCATAGCCCGGCAACACCCGAGACGCATGATAGTCAAATAAAAGCTTGCCGCCGAATTCAAGGTATAGCTTATTGTCAAATTTTTTTGCACGTTCAAGAATCTCNNGATTTTTTATCCCATGAAATATTTATCAATAAATGTTTTAAGTGTGGCTAACAATAAAATCAATATTTATTTAAAATTTACCTTAATTGGGTTCACATCTTGACACAAGAAATCTGGGGCGTGGTTGATAGACTTGAGTTTACTATCTAGTATAGCGTTGGTCATACCTGAAAATAAAATTTAAATCTTTTGCTTTGTGTATCAGTGTTTGACAAAAGGATTACAGGATGTCCCCTATTGGAGTATAATTTCAAACCGCTATGGGCGATAATCCATAAAGATGTGACCTTAATTTTACCTGCTAATACTATACTGAATGATTTCGTGTGTATTGGAATACGGTATCAGAAGGGGAGGTTTTTTCTGGAGTTAAAGGCTTGCAAACCTTTTGAAGAATTTAAGAAGGGTTTCTAAAATTGCATGGGTGCACCTGACACAATGTTGTAACCTTTGTTGTGATTTCATAAGAGTTGTTTCAAGCCTAAAACTAGGAGAAGCATATGATGATAGAAGAAACCCTGTTTCTCACATTGAGAGGTGGGGTTTTATATTTTCACAGATGACGATTAGATATCACAACAGCGGCCAAAGTCCACATACTGTTAATATATCTTCATAATTCTTGAATTATTGTTCTACCACGAAGTCACCGCTTCCCACCTAGTTTTTCAAAAATTAGTATGGTTCCAAAGTGTTAGAAATTCTTAAGGTTATGAAATGAATTTCATAAGAATTGGTAAATATTATTCATAATATTGAGCCGTGCTAAATGTTGTTGGAAAAGATAACTACTTAACATTATATCAAATATATCTTTCTTGAGAATTTGGCATGCTTTCTGCTTAATAACAAACAAAAACATTCGTTAATAATAGAATTAACGCAATTAAGGGCCACTCAACTTCAACACCTAAATAACAAAACCACGCGATGGCAAAAAGCCTCCAAAGGTTATACTTAAAAAGGGAGTTTGAGATGGCGCTTAAATAATGGCTTCTCTGGTGTACGTGCATCTTGTTCTTCGGTCAACCGCATTTTAATTATACAATAATTTGACATACACCGAGGTTAATAACGGCATTTGGGGAAGCCTTCATTTTTGAATAGGGCAAATCCATTGATATTTAAAAGTGACGACTTTGAAATAGAAATTTTTTCAGGAACTGATGTTTATTTTGCATCAAAAAAGTTAGGACAAATTTTCATAAAATGGAATGATTTAGAAAATAATGAGAAGCTTAGATTAGAAATCCTACAGAAAAAAGTTGAAAAGCTATTATTAGAGGCCAAAGAAATATTATTTGCAAAAGAAAAAGCAGGTAATTTATTGATATTAAAAGATGATAGGTCTTAATAAAAGCATTCTGTCTCTAATATGAAAAACATAATTGACGATAATGGGGAAAGACGTTCAGGCATCGAAAGACGTGAGCTCTCTTATACTACACATATTCCTGAACGAAGATCTTTCAAGGATGAACGAAGAATTGGTAAAGACAGAAGAAGCGGACTTGATAGAAGGATAATAAGAAAAACATCAAAATAGTTTACCTATTAACAGGCAGGGTCAAAAATGGCCCTGCCTGTCTTGTGTGGCGTGCAGATAGCTGCATGTCACGTTTTTAAGACCTTAAAATTGTTGTGATATCGAATTTCAATAGTGTTAGATTGTCGCCAAATATCCATCCCCGCCTCAAAAATCCATTTTTTTTGATTTGTTTATTAATCGTAGCAGATGAACATATTTGTGCTGGATAGAAATATCAGAAAATGTGCACGGTATCATTGTGATCAATATGTTTAAAAAATGATTTTGGAAAGCGTACAAATCATATGCACCGATCTGAAGAAGAAAATAGCGAAAGCACTTGACAAATTTATTTTACTTGGGTAATTGGAAATATCTTTTTGCCCGATAACAAGATAAAATTCTTACAGATAGAGACACTCATGGAAATAAGCCTGTGGTGGTGGCGGAAATTATGAAGCTTGCTCACCACCTTTGGAACAAGAGATGAATTGATTTCAGAGTCGTGAGAGGCTTCGGCAATTGACGTTGAAGAGGCTCATGGCTCTTTTATAAAAGCCGGCGCTTCTTCAATAGCACCGGCTTTTTGTTTTTATTTTGGAGAAGGTCATTGAGCAAACCTAAATTAATGCTGGGAAATGAAGCGATTGCACAAGGATTGATGGACAGTGGTTGCGTTATGGCAACATCATATCCGGGAACGCCGGCTTCGGAGATTCTTGCCGCTTTTGCCGCTCTTCAAAAAAATGACTCAGAAAAACGACATGTCCAGTGGGCGGTGAATGAGAAGATTGCATTTGAAATCGCCTATACTGGAAGTATGACGGGATTACGCACGGCGGTAAGTATGAAACAAGTGGGATTGAATGTGGCATCCGACCCGCTTATGAGTGCCGCATACCTTGGCGTAAAGGGGGGATTTGTTGTGATCAGTGCGGATGATCCGGGTCCCCATTCTTCACAAACCGAACAAGACAGCAGGCTCATGGCCATGATGGCAAAGATTCCGGTACTCGATCCGGATTCTCCCCGGCAGGCCAAAGAGATGATCGCCGCGGCTTTTGAACTGTCAGAGGCCTTTGAAATCCCCGTCATGCTGCGTCCTACCACACGGGTGTGTCATGCAAGACAAGATGTACACCCGCGAGAGGCTCTGCCGTACAAATGGAAAGTCGCCTTTCAAAAGGATCCGGCACGTTGGGCAGCCACGCCCAAATTTCGCCTTCACTTGCATCAAGAACTGGATAAAAAACTAAACGCCATTTCCATGTATGAAAAAACAGCGCCGGTTCGGCTCAATGCCGAGGCAACAGCCTCGAAAGCGTTGATCGTATCCGGTGTTGCAGCCGCCCATGCCAAAGAAATCCTGAAAGATTTAAATCTTTGGGATGTCATTCCCATTTACCAGGTGCTTCAGCCGTTTCCTTTGCATCAGGATTTCGTGTCTCACATGATCAAGACGTATTCTGAAATTCTGGTTATCGAAGAAACCACCGGCGTCATCGAGATGCAGCTTGCGGATCGACACCGCATCAAAGGAAAGCTGACCCGTTCGGTGCCAATGGTAGGAGAGCTTCTCCCTGAAACCATTCAACAAATCATCGGCGAGTTTGCCGGAATCGGCATAGAACCCATCGACCTGCCGTCCGAACCCGGCATACGCCCGACACTCTGTGCAGGCTGCCCCCATCGAGCAGCCTTTTTCGCCGTTAAAAAGGCAGCCCCAAAAGGGATATATCCCAGCGATATCGGATGTTATACCCTTGGATTAAATCTGGCTGCGGTGGACACGGTGCTTTGTATGGGAGCTGCAGTCAGCCAGGCAGCAGGCTTTTATCATGCTTATAAACATGAAGAAAAACAGCCTGATATTGTGGCCACCATAGGGGATTCAACGTTTTTTCATGCCGGTGTTCCGGCACTCATCGATGCAGTGGTTCAGGATGTGCGGTTCGTACTGGTCATTCTGGACAACCGAACCACGGCCATGACCGGGAATCAACCCACACCTGCCATGGGTATGGGCGCCTGCGGAGAGTCACTGAATTCCGTGGATATAGAGGGGGTGGTTGAGGGATGCGGTGTTAAATTTTGTCGTGTAGGAGATCCTTACCAACTCAAAGAATTTACCGCCCTGTTGAAGGAAGCCGTCAAGTACAGCCGGCAAAACGGACCGGCTGTCGTTATTTCAAGGCATCCCTGCCTGATTGATCGGTTCAGGAAAGAAAAACCGGGATGGCAGCCGATTAAGGTTGACGTCTCAGATACATGCGACGGCTGTGCGTTTTGCATCACCCATTTCGAATGTCCGGCCCTGATCCTNNTAAAGGAAGTAAAAGATGCTGGATGAAGGTTCCATGAGGCAGCAGATTGTCATCAGCGGTGTAGGCGGCCAGGGCGTCCTTTTTGTTACGCGGCTTCTGGCGGAAGCGGCGATTATGAAAGGGTTTTCCGTCTTTACATCAGAAACCCACGGCATGGCCCAGCGGGGAGGAACGGTATTATCACACCTTAAGGTGGGAAATTTTTCAAGTCCGCTGATACGACCCGGCAATGCAAACGGTTTGCTGGCGTTAAGGTCGGACAGTTTCGCCCGGCACGGGTACTTTCTGAAAACGGGTGCATGGGCTGCGGTGAACAGCCGTGAAGATATGATTGTCGGACCTGAGTTTTCTNNTCAACCTGATCCTTCTCGGTTTTGCACTTGCAGCGATATCAGAAGTGACTGAAAACCGTCTTTTTTGTAATTTAAAAGACATAAAAACGATTTTACAGCATCGTCTGGCAAAAAAGAAAAAAATGCTGGATGATGCCCTAAAGGCACTTGAAACAGGTTTTAAAAGTGTAAAGTGATTTAAAGTGATCTAAAATGCCTAAAGTTAAGGTATTCTGTCAATTTTAATTATAATTGATCGCGCTGAAAGCGCGTTCCTCA
>DNGT01000166.1 GCA_003486165.1 Desulfobacteraceae bacterium | reverse complement strand
GACTGGCACCGGAAAATCTTGAGACCGAGGACATCCTCGAGATGGTAAACGCGGGCCTGATCCAAGCGACCATCGCAGACAATCACATCGCCGAATTCTGGAAAAAAGTGCTCCCCAAAATCGTTTTTTACCCTGATGCTGCGATCAACACAGGGGGCATGATCGGCTGGATGATTCGCAAAAACAGCCCTCTTCTCAAGGCGGAACTCAACGCCATGCTTGCCCGCTATCCTAAGGGATCCTCGTTGCGAAATCAGTTGCTGCAGAAATACTTAAAGAGCACCAAGTTCGTGAAAAACGCCACCTCCAAAGGGGAGATGGTCAAGTTTGAGCGCACGGTCGATTTCTTCCGGAAGTACGGAGACAAATACGAGCTGGATTATTTGCTCATGATGGCCCAGGGCTACCAGGAGTCACGGCTCGACCACAATGTAAAGAGCCCGGTAGGCGCCATTGGCGTCATGCAGGTGATGCCCGCCACAGGCAAGGAGTTGAACGTTGGCGACATCACCCAGCTCGAGCCAAATATCCATGCAGGCGTGAAATACATTCGTTTTATGATGAAACAGTACTATGAAAATGAGCCGATGGACAGTCTTAACAAAGGGCTCTTTGCGTTTGCCGCATACAACGCTGGTCCGGGCAGAATATCGCAGCTTCGCAGGCAGGCTGCCAAGCGCGGCCTTGATCCTAATAAGTGGTTCAATAATGTGGAAGTTATTNNGGGAAGTGAAAAGAAATTAATCTTTAACGCGCACGTACGAACACCACATCAAAGTTTTGTCCCATTGCCGCTTGATAGTACAAGCCGAACATCATGTCTTTTTGAGGGTTGTAGATTAAGGTATAAGTTGATCCGGGGTATCCAACATCCTGTAGCTCAATGAAAAGCTTGATTCCAATATCCGTCACAATAGCTTCCGCTCGCGACACGTTGATTGGTTAGGGATTATACTAGCTGGCATCCACTTTTCCGTCGGCATCAATTTTTCTGACGTCGATCACATACCCACCGTCCAGTCGAAGCCATCGGCCATTCAATTTTCGAAAATTGTAATGCACATTGCCAGAATCAACCATTGAGGTAGCTTTCCCTTCGTCGACTTTTGATTTATTCGACAAAAAATCAAATTTCTCTCCGGCAAAAAAATATATGCCTATAGAAATAACAACACAACCAATAATAATAAAGGTAAGCATCATATAAGGGATGATTAAGCACTTCAGTAACCATAATTGATAGAGCTTTATCAATATCAGAACCATACCCAATTCCGATCTCAATTATTTTACAACAGCGGGTATCTGTGTGGTGGAAGTTAACTACAGCGTTGCTGCCAACAATGCTATTGGGAATAACAATTTCTATAATTTGCATAATTACCGATATATTGAAATTATGCCATGAAAACCGGGTTTGTCAAAACCTTTGATCTCTTAAACTATAATAAATCAAAAAAGACAAACCCCGAGAAAGTGATTTCCTTATCTCAAAAACGAAATCAACCTTTTAATGCCTCAAAAACCTGTCTGATAATGAAGTAATCGCCGCAATTTTCGTTTGGTAATAAGGTATGGAGGTATCTCAGAACTTTCAGGTGCTTGATACATGCTTGCAATTGCAGGTATCGGCATCGGTCAGCGCACAGGAGGGGAAGAAGCACCGGCGAATTACCCGTCCTCTGCAGCGTCATTTTCGACAATTAGGTGGAGGTCATTTTGGTGGCCCCACTAGATTCTCCGGCTTTCCCGGTCTCAGCCACTGCCTGCATGACGGCCTTTCGGGCCATTCTCGACACGAGAACCATNNAAGCGTCCGCTGGATCCGTGCCCGCAAGAGCTTGTGCGATAGGGCGAACTGAATCGCCGCGGCCATTAAACTGCCCGCCAGAACCGCTGCGGCACCCCAGCCCAATCCGAATAGAGCACCCGCGGTGATACACAGCACCGTGTCGGGCAACAAAAACGACGTCGCCAGAACGAACAGTCCGACGAAGGCGAACACGCCCCAAGGGCCAAGCTTCGTGATCCATGACTCGATGGCATTAATGTGATGTTCGATTTCACGGCCCCCGACAACAATGGCGACGATCAGCAGCAACCCCATCGCCAGGTAAGGGAGCACAGCCCTCGAGTTGGCCCGTGCCAAAAACCGTCGCACCCGGTCACCGGCTCCAGTATCTTCCACGCTGCGCATCGCTGCTCCTTTGACTGATGGGTGCCGGGGATTCAGATGTCCAAACCGGCAAAACTTCAAACAATTGAGCTCCCCAATTCTTGCAACCGAATCTGTTTCACACATAAACCAACAGGAAAAAGAGCTTTTTTTACCTGACGATGAATTCGATTGCGATACTTTTCGTGGACGGACTTCATGACTTGAAATGCGAACGCGCCCGGTCAAACGCTTTGCCCAGTTCGTCCATTGCCGAATCCATTCCGGACTTTATGTCCCCCCAGGCTTCGGCGCTTGCCGAATTTAGTTCATTTAATTTCTCAGCGGCCGCCTTCTTCTTGTTGCTCAACTCTTCCATGCTCTGATTAAATTGTGCTTTGCTTTCCTCTTTAAGGTCAGTTGCTTTGGATTGTGCTTTGGCCAGCAGCTCCTGCATTTCTCGGTCGTACTCTTTCATCTTGGCCTCTATCTGCTGTAAATATTCTTCTTTTTGCTGATGGGCGTAGATTTTGGCAGTTTCCATTGCTTCTTTTGCTTCTTTTTTTACATCCACTGAAGTCACTTCTGTTTCAGACTTTTTGGCCTCCTTCTGATCACCGCATGCAACCAGAAAAGCCAAGCAGGAAAATGTCGTCAACATGATTAATAGAGTTATTCGTCTCATTTTGTATCCTCCCTTAATTATAATTCAAAGTTATCGAAATATCTTTTATTGCTAATAAAGGTTACAACGATAGGCTTAAGGTCATATGTGACGCCTATCGTTTTGGTTTTGATGTTGTCTAAGCTAACCAGTTATTATACATTTCTGTTTAAAATGTAAATTGAAATGGTATACAGAAAGGTTGTAAAATGGGATGTCTTTAAATTTCAGATACCTTGATAATCATATAAAAGGCACCTCCCAATCGCAAAAAATGATGCGATTTGTTATAGGTGATTGTCAAGTTAAGAACATCCTTACCATAGTTATTACATTATGGAACAAATTGTTTAGTTACTTCACACCTAATTGTTCTGAAGTTGACAGCCCGTTCATTGACAAAATAAAGTCAGGGCCTATGCGCAAGAATTCTCTATTCGAAGCCAACCCAGCTAGTAATATTTTCAATGGGTTCCCGGTTGCTGACCACCTTGTTGGCCGGAAAATCCCAATTGGGATACCCGATGGCAATGGAAATGACAATTCGTTTGGATTCGGGTATTCCGGCAAATTCATGTAACACTTCAGGATACGTGATCCCTTGGTTGGCAATACAGGTGCCCAGTCCATAATGAAGGGCGGTCAGACAAATATTCTGGGTTACCGATCCAATGTCGAAAATCGGTCTGGGATAGTGCAATGATCGATCCATTGAAATAACGATAGCCGCGGGTGCATTGAAGTACCGAAATCCCAGCTCCATCCACCTGTCCCTTTTCTCTAAATCCTCCCTTGAAATATCCATGAGTCCAAAAAGCTGTTTGGCAACTTCGATCTGACGCTTCCGATACACGCTGTCTCGGGGCAAGCCTTTGCCCGGAAGATCGGGGTGAGGCAAGGCTTTTGATTTCAACTTATCGATATTCGCTTTTCTGATGGTATCCAGTATNNAAAATTTTCTTTAGAATGTGTTGAGGAACAGGGTCGGCTGTAAAATCCCTGATGCTCTTTCGAGTTCTGATGGCTTCGATGATATTCACTTTTGTACTCCTTTGACCCGCTTAGTTAGTGTCCATCCATAAATGGTCTTTTTATCCAATCTCTGCGTTATGCTCAAAAAATAATCCTCGGAATATTAGACATATGCCTGTGGTTATTTTTTTCACATGCCTTGATCTTAAGCAAAAATCCTTATTTTTTGATGGACACTATTTAATTTAACCTAAGTTGAACGTTGTTGCTGGCATGCCTTTTGAGTTGACAGGCAACCATCTTTTATTATATTAAATTTTCTCGCATGTTATATTCTTTCCCATAACATTTATGATCGGTTCAATTCAAGACCGGATCTTTTTCGCGGTTTCGATTATTCTCTGATAAAATATCGGCATTAAAGTCANNGGAGGTAAAGGCGCAAATCTGTCGGAAATGGTTCGTATCGGTATTCCTGTGCCTCCTGGATTTACCGTTACCACAGAAGCCTGCAATGCCTATCTTGCTTCAGGCGAGACTTTTCCTAAAGGAATGAGAGAAGAGATGCTTGAAGCTCTGAAAGCCATTGAAGAAACTACCGGTAAAAAATTTGGTGACCCGAAAAATCCTCTGTTGATTTCCTGTCGAAGTGGCGCCAAGTTCTCAATGCCAGGCATGATGGACACGGTTCTTAATATTGGACTCAACGATAAAACCGCCGAAGGCATGATAAAATTGACCGGCGATGAACGGTTTGTATATGATTCTTATCGCCGATTGGTGCAGATGTTCGGCAATGTGGTCATGGAAGCGCCCGATGAAGCCTTTGAGGAAGTCATCACCGAAGCCCGTGCAAAAGCAGGCGTTGAAACCGACGCCGAGTTGTCTGCCGATGATTGGAAGAATGTAATAGAAAAATTCAAGGTAATCTTCAAACAATACGCCGGCCGATATTTCCCGACCGATCCGTTTGAGCAGCTTTTTATGGCCACAGAAGCTGTTTTCAGGAGCTGGAACGGCAAAAGGGCTGTTGATTATCGAAATGCAGCAGGGATTTCCCATGACCTGGGCACTGCGGTAACGGTTCAGACCATGGTCTTTGGAAATATGGGAAATGACAGTGCCACTGGTGTTGCCATGACCCGGGACGGCTCCACAGGAGAAAAGAAGATTGAAGGGGATTACCTGACCAACGCCCAGGGCGAGGACGTGGTTGCCGGAATCCGGTTAACCAATGAGATCTCCAGATTAAAAGGAGAGATGCCTGAGGCCTATGGTGAATTTGAAAAAATCTGCAAAAAGCTGGATACCCATTATCGTGAGATGCAGGACGTCGAGTTTACCATTGAAAAGGGTAAATTTTGGATGCTGCAAACCCGTGACGGCAAACGTACGGCCCAGGCCGCGGTTCGAATCGCCGTTGAGATGGTGGAGGAAGGGTTGATCACCAAAGAAGAAGCGGTGATGCGTATCAGTTCTGAACAGGTAGACTTTTTTCTGCATCCACAGTTTGATCGGGAGGCAGTAAAAGAACTCAAAGCCAAAGGAGACATGTTGGCCAGAGGTCTTAATGTCTCACCCGGTGCGGCATTCGGCGTNNGTTGCTCTGGACGCGGATATTGCCGAGTTATGGTCAAAGCAAGAAAACAAGAAAGTGATCATGGTTCGACCCGAAACCCGGCCGGACGACGTACACGGGATGCTCGCCGCACAGGGTATTCTCACCAGCCGTGGCGGCCGTACCAGCCATGCGGCTTTGGTTGCCCGCCAGTTTGGTAAACCCGCTGTGGTGGGCGTATCTGAACTGAAAATTGACATGGTCAAACGCCAAATGGAAGTCAAAGGAAAAATCATCAAAGAGGGGGACTGGATCTCCATCGACGGAACTGTCGGCGAGCTTTATGCCGGAAAGGTTAAAACAATGGTGCCGGATATCCAGGATCCCTGGCTGATGAAGGTGCTTTCCTGGGCAGATGAGATCCGACGATTGGGTGTATGGGCAAACGCCGATTATCCTTCCGATGCCCAGCGTGCGCGGGATTACGGCGCAGAAGGTATCGGCCTGTGTCGCACAGAGCATATGTTTTTCGAGGCCGAACGTCTGCCTTTTGTTCAAAAAATGATCATGACGGATCTGCCAAGTGAACGGCGTGAATCCCTTGATGCGTTGCTGCCTTTTCAACGGGAAGATTTTGCAGGTCTTTTCCGGGTCATGGACGGATTGCCCGTCATTATCCGTTTGATCGATCCTCCTTTGCACGAATTTTTACCGAACCATATTGACCTGATGCGCGATCTGTCGGATCACAAGATTCGTCTGAGAAACGCCGGCACACTTGAAGAAATCGATGCGCTCTTGGACAAGATCGAAAAGGAAGAACACATTCTCAAACGAGTGGAAAGTCTGCACGAATCAAATCCCATGCTGGGTCTGCGAGGTGTTCGTCTGGGTATCCATATTCCGGAATTGACCATTATGCAGGTCCGTGCCATTTTTGAGGCGGCCTGTATGGTGGCCAAAGAGGGCATTGACGTTCATCCCGAGGTGATGATTCCCTTGACCAGCCATGTGAACGAGCTGAAGGTTCAGCGGAAGATTCTTGAGGCTGAAGCTAAAAAAGTAATGAAAGAACAGGGCATTAAGCCAAACTATAAGTTCGGAACCATGATCGAGATTCCCCGTGCTGCTTTAACTTGCGATCAAATTGCTGAATATGCCGCCTTCATATCCTTTGGGACAAACGACCTGACCCAGACCACCTTCGGTATTTCCAGAGATGATGCCGAAGCCGGATTTTTGATTGAATATATGGAAAAAGAAATCCTTCCGGAGAACCCGTTCGCAGTCATCGACCGGGACGGGGTGGGCATGTTGATGGAAATAGCGGTTGAAAAAGGACGGTCCGTGCGGCCCGATCTGGAGTGCGGTATCTGCGGAGAACACGGCGGTGATCCCGAGTCGATTCAGTTGTGCCATGAACTGGGGTTGACATATGTTTCTTGCTCCCCGTTCCGCATACCGGTTGCACGTCTGGCTGCCGCCCATGCAGCCCTTCGTGAGAAAAAGGCTAAAAAATAGTCAACCTAAACTGAGCGTTTCAAATAATGACAGGTCTATGAAAAAGTAATAGTTATAAATAAATGAGGGGTCGGGG
>DNGT01000418.1 GCA_003486165.1 Desulfobacteraceae bacterium | reverse complement strand
GAACAGAAGCCAGATAGGAATATTGTCAATGGATTGAACAGACAACATAAGTTTATATCTCCTTACTTATGTGAACTATCAACTTGAAAATTATGAATTGTAATTGCTTCTGCATTGAAGCAATAGTTGTGCCAATATAATTTTGTTTTATAACTATCAGTATTTTTATAGAAAAATGAGATTTCGCCAAACAAACGTATAATAATATTTGGAAAGCTTGAGACACTTTTGTACCAAGATGCAGAGGGCCGAATATTTAAAACATCAGCCCTCTATTGATATTAAAGGATAAGTGCCGTCCTTTATTAATTAAGATAGTGAAACTTTTATGTTCATATACTGAAAGGAATCAATGGGTGCAAATATCTATTTCTACATGAGATTGAGATACTTCATAGAGGTATCTCAAGAAAAATGTTCATTGAATCTTTATGGCGGCCACCATTAAGTCCTTTTTTATGTAACCTAAGTTGTGATATGTTCAATTCTAAATGGCAGATGATGATGTGATATCCAATTCNNTATCATATTATTAGGGTGTCAGGTCAAATAAATCCTATTTTGACTATTTTCAAATCATATAAACTTTCTGACAGTCCAGGCAATCATCTGACAATGGCAAACCCGAGACGAACCGCTTCTGTCCGATCTCTGAAATTGAGCAAACTTTCCGCCAGAGCGTTGACATACTGGACCTGAAAATACAGGTTGAGGTTTTTAAATATGAATTGATTCAGCGGATAGGTTAGATCAAGCTCAATGGAAGCGCCTTCCTTTGCCCATCGAAAATGGGACCCCAGAACAAAACTATCGGCTTTACCGAGTTTTGTCTCCAGATCGAAATAGCCTCTGTAATATTTCAAATCAGGGTTTGATTCGTCTTCGTTGGCAATGTATGCCCAAATCTTCGGAGCAATCATTATGCCCAGTTTGGTATGTTTATGGTAGGCAATATATATGGGCTTGATATACAGAAAATTGGTGCTCCGTGAATATTCCCCTCCGCGACCGTTGGATTCATGCTGAAAACCTGTTTTAATAAATAATCCGGTGGCCCAGGGAACCCTGATATTGGGCGAAAGGAAAAAAAATTCCGGTTTGTAGCTGGTGTCTTCGAACGGTTTGGATGCCGATTTCAAATCCCAGAAAGATGTCTGGGTATAGGCCAAATGGAAACCCTCGGTCCATGGATAGTTCTGCACCAGTGTGCTGTCGAGATCGAAGAGTCGGTATTTAAAGCTGATTTGAAATTTGCTTTTTGCCGGATCGGTTCCCACGAGAAAATACATGGGATCATATGCCGCGAGATTTTTGATATACGGCTGGTAAAGTTCATACAGTGAATCCAGGGTTTCGTATTCCTGAGATGCGGTTTTCTCGTTTGTCGATTTTTTCAATGAGTCGCTGCTTCGGACCGCAAACATGGTATGGGCGTTTTCAAAATCCGGTATTTCCATGGTAACCGGGCCGTCAATGGTTGAGGGAAGGGCCAGTGTGTATTGCACTTTTTCAAAACAACCCGGACAAATGGTGATGGCGTCTTTGGATGTTGGCCGGATGGCATAAGCGTTCACCTCAACAGTGTCATCCCCGGCGTTCAAACGACACATAATGCTTGCCGGAACATCCACTTTCAAAGATGTATCTTCAAAATTATGGAAGTACACGGCAAATACTGTCGACATTCCGGCCTGAGGATTTTTTTTCGGGGGATCGATAACCGTTTCGATACCACCGGCAAATGAGATTGTACTGAAAAGTATGACTAACAAGACTGCTGAAGTTTTCATAAAAAATCCTCCCATAATTTAAAATATAGGGATCACTTTTTATCATTGTACCAAACGATAATGCTTTGAAGTTGTTTGAAAACCTCATGTTCATTGGTTTGAGCGTTTTCAAAGTGCTTTTCGACAAAAGACTCAAAAGTCAATCTTGGAAGGTTTTAAAATGGCTTATAGAAATTAATAACACCCGAAGTTGTAGGATGTAAAGGAAAAGTGGCTATTCAGCCAGTCAAGAGATGGTTACGTTTGCTTGAAATTTTGACAAGTTGTAAAAAAATTTTTGTTGACAATCACTCCAAAGATGCTTGTAAAAATCACAATGGGATGGATCATGACCCTGATTTTCATTTATGTTGCCTCTATATTAATATGATCAACAATATTATTGGCGCTATTGCCATGGTCTATTAAAATTTTAAGTGAGCCTCAAAATTTTCAATTTACGTTTTTAAGATCTATTCTTTGAGCTTCTTTTTCGGTGCAACTCGGGCAAAGTCCCTCGAACTCAAGCCGGTGTCCAATTATCGAAAAAACAGTGGCACCGTAAAGTTCATCTTCCAGTTTGTTCAACGGCGCAATGGGAGCATTGTCTACCTGTCCGCAACATAAACATCGGATATGGTAGTGTTTATTCGGATCCCAATCAAATCTTTTAATGGTTCCGCCAAGTTCCAGTTTCTGTATCAATCCCATCTTGGCAAGGACCTCCAGATTTCTATAAACCGTACCCAGACTGATACGGGGGAGTCGTTTTCTAACCAATTCATAGATTTCGTCGGCACAGGGATGGGAATCTGTTTGTCTTAAGATATCAAGAATCGTTTTCCGCTGGAGCGTCATTCTGCGGGTCTTTTTTTCCGGCAAAGCAAAATTTCCTTTTATAAAAAAAA
>DNGT01000458.1 GCA_003486165.1 Desulfobacteraceae bacterium | reverse complement strand
AGGATGATCGATATGTTCAAGAAAGCGGATGAGGTGCTGCTCCATTCCGTCAAAGGGATTACGGATCTTATTATGATGCCGGGGTTGATCAATCTTGACTTTGCCGATGTTAAAACGATTATGTCCAAAGCAGGCATGGCCATCATGGGCATCGGCATCGCAAGTGGAGAAAATCGTGCTCTGGAGGCTGCCCAGCGGGCCATATCCCATCCATTGTTGGAAGATATCTCCATTTCAGGCGCTAAGGGTGTTTTAATGAACATCACCAGTAACAGCGATCTGACAATGGAAGAGATGACCGAAGCTTCCGATCGGATATACAATGAAGTCGGGGAGGATGCCGACATTATATGGGGAACCGCAGTAGATGACAGCATTGGTAATGAAATGCGCGTTACTGTCATTGCCACCGGAATCAATTCAGGGCCTGACACCAGCATAAAAAATGAACTCAGAGGCAAGGTTAGAGATATCACACCGGACGATATAAATGATGCCGTAGATTATGATGAACCGACATTTATTCGTCGAAAACACGCNNGGTCGCTCTGGTTTATCCAAACACCTATCACGTTGGAATGTCCAATCTCGGCTTTCAGGCAGTATATGAACTCATCAATACATTTGAGAATGTCGTATGTGAAAGGTCATTTTTTCCGGACGACGGCGATTCGGGTAAAACAGAACGCATCACCACCATAGAGTCCGGGAATTCCATTTCAGAATTTGACGTTATCGCTTTTTCAGTTTCATATGAGAATGACTACCCCAACCTCCTTACAATTATTGAGAAAGCAAAACTCCCCCTGGTATTCAAAGACAGAGGAATCCCCCACCCTCTCGTTATTGCAGGGGGAGTTGCTTTTTTCTTAAATCCAGAACCATTGGCGCCGTTTATCGANNTCACATGACCTCTTGGCCCAAGACAGAATATCGTGTTTAAATACACTTGCCCGTGATGCTCCCGGCGTTTATGTCCCATCATTATACAGGACTGAATACAATTCAGATGGAACCATCGGTTCATTTAAACCGATATCCGACGTGCCGGACAAAGTTGAACGCCAGTATCTGAAAGATCTTTCTCTGACTCCCACCTGTAGTCCGGTCATCACACCCGATACCATTTTTGACAACACGTTTCTCATAGAAGTCAGCAGGGGATGTCCGCATGGTTGCAGGTTCTGCGGTACAGGATTTGTTTACAGACCCCCAAGATTCAGGCCCTTTTCGCTTTTGAAAGAATGTATGAAACAGGGGGCTGCAAAGACGGATAAAATAGGACTTGTCGGTGCTGCTGTGTCGGATCTTCCGGATCTGAATAAAATCTGCGGACGGGAACTTGAAAAGGACGCCCGAATATCTTTCAGCTCCCTTAGAGCGGACGCCTTGACGCCCGAACTTTTGTCAACTCTCAAAAAAAGTAAAACCAAAACTGCCACCATTGCACCGGATGCCGGATCAGAACGGATGCGAAACGTTGTTAACAAAGGCATCAGCGAAACCGACATCCTGAATGCTGCCGAACAGATTGTTGCCGCCGGCATCCCCAACCTAAAGCTCTATTTTATGGTTGGTCTTCCCACGGAAACCATGGACGATGTCGACGCCATTGTCACACTCTGCAAGAAAATCAAGCATCGATTCCTCAAATCGAGCCGGGCCAGAAAACGCATGGGTGAAATCACTGTAAGTCTGAACAGTTTTGTTCCCAAACCGTTCACCCCTTTTCAATGGGTGAAGATGGATGATGTTAAAATTCTTAAAGATAAGATAAAGAACGTCAAAAACGGGCTGAAAAGGGTGGCAAATGTTCGTGTTCATGCGGATATTCCGAAATGGGCTTACATTCAGGCACTGCTGTCACGGGGGGATCGCAAGGTTGCAGAAATATTGTTGCTGTTGAATAAAAATCAAGGGAACTGGCCCAAAACCTTAAAATCTTCTCCCATAAACCCTGATTTTTATGTTCTCAGAGAGCGTTCTTTGGACGAACTTCTTCCCTGGGACTTCATCGATCACGGCATCAGAAAATCTTTTCTCAAAACTGAGTACAAAAGAGCCCTTCAGGGTAAAACCTCGCCTCCTTGCCCTATGGAATCTTGCAATATTTGCGGTGTCTGCCAAGAGAAAGTTAAAAACAAAAAATAATCAAAATCTGACGTATACTTTTTATTATGGACAACCAAAGGTCTGTGGGCAGTAGATCCGGTGACCCATAGAAAAAAATCGCCACTTCTCTTCGATCAGCCTCTNNTAAACCGGGAGACGCCGGTTTAAATAAAAAGGAGAAAGCGCATGCTTCCTCCTTTTTATTGTTGACCTCCGAGTGGAGAAAACGTCGGACGGCTGGCCGGCGTATTACCCGGGTTCAGATGTCGATGAGAAATACCACTTTTTCATTAATCATCCTCTTCTCTCAGTAGCCGAAGTTTTGCAGAAGATCGTGTTTTTTCGCTGTGATATTCATTTTCTTTTTTATTCTTCTTATGCGAATGATGTTCATTTTTGCTATGACGTTCATTTTTTTCATCGTCGATCTCGTCATCAGGTTCCACATCGGGCGGCTGATCGACNNATGGGCGGCTGGTCTTCTGTAATGGTTACCGTTGAATCGGCGGTTGATGTCAGGCCGCAGCCGTCCGTTACAGAGAATGTCACCGTGGTAAGGCCCATGGGAAAATCAAGCGGTGCATTGTTTGTAATGGCACTCGATGGAAAATCACCGTCTTCGATATCCGCAGCCGTTGCACCGTTAAGGAAGGCCGCGATCGCGGTATCTGTTGCCGGCACCGAGGTCGTTCCGGCGGAAACTGTGACCGAGAGCGGGGTCGGACCGATGACAACCGGCGCGTTGTTCGTACCTGCGACCACGACCGATGCGACACCTGTGGTAGTGGCGCCGTTGCTGTCGGTAACGGAAAAGGTGACCGGTGTCGTGCCCACCGGAAAATCAGCAGGTGCGTTGTTGGTTATGGAAGCGGTCACATCGCCGTCCTCGGCATCGGTGGCCGTTGCACCATTCAAGAAGGTGTCAATGGCGGGATTTGTCACCGGCTCCGAACTCGCACACTGTGGAGCATCAACGATGATTTGATCCGGTACGTTGAGAATCGGCGCTATATTTCCGTTCTCCTCCTGGATCGTTATTGCGGAAGCCGCACTCGCCGACACGCCGCAACTATCCGCGACCGANNGTGCGTCGTTGGTGATCGAAGCGGTGACATTGCCGTCCTCGGCATCGAAGGCCGTCGCACCCTTCAGGAAGGCGGCAATGTCCGGGTCCTCGGCTGTTACTGAAATTGCACACAGCTGTGCCGTGACCTCGATCGGTGCCGGGGCCGTCACCACAGGCAAGTTGTTGTCCGCCACCTCGACGGTCACGTTGGCTGTGGCCGATCCCTGATTGTCACAACTGTCGGTTGCAAAGAAGGTCACCGGCGTTGTACCCACCTTAAACTGGGCTGGTGCATTGTTGCTAACCGGCACATCGCCGTCTTCGGCATCCGTTGCCGTAGCGCTATCAAGGAAATTTTGAATACCGGAATCCGAGACCGGCACCGGACCGTTGTTTCCCGCGGCAAGCGTGATCGTCATATTCGCCGGTGCGGTTACTGTCGGCGCATTGGCATCACATTGCGATTCGACATCAAATTCATTGGTAGCGATATTTACCCATCCATGATTTGCAGCAAGCATGTTGGTGGTGTCCGGTTCAAAGTTGGACGCATTGGTTGACGTCGAATAGCCGTACCATGAAGCGGACAAGGTATATATTCCGGGATCCGCAGGTGCTGTTGCGATGAGTTTTATCGGTCCTGGAAACGTGGGGCCACCTCCTCGTCCCGAAGGACCGGTACTTCTGGCCACCTCGTTTCCGTCCTGGTCGTAAAGAATCAAACGAACCCAACCCGACTCATCATTGGTTCCACCGCTGATGGAAACGGTAATCGATTCGCCGGGTGCGTAGGNNCCAAATGCAAAATGCCGTCAGGGTGATGATACAAATTAAAAGAATTGATGTCTTTTTCATGAGTCCTCCTTAAACAATAAATTTAGATAAGCGTTGATGATATTCTCTCCAATTACGCTCCTTTTATGTGCTATCCATTTGAGCAAGATATATGCCACTTTGTTCTATTTTTTCAAAAAATTTAACCTGTTGAAAAATAAGGATTTCGCTTGAAAAGCCTTTGATTGTATGTATCTGCGAGAGGAGGGGGGAGTACGAAATTGTANNTGTTAACATCGTCATAGTCGAATTTCTCATAGCAGTATCCAAGGGTAAAAAGCCAGTGCTTCCAGGCCCTGTATTCGAACTTTGTTTGTAAGATATGCAGCGTTGTATCATCCGCTGTGTCGAAGTTTGATGTTTCAACCGCCGGGGTGAAAAAGTCGATTGTGCCGTCGACCTTTGAAAAAGAGTAAGAAACATCGAAAGCGAGCCTGTCGGGAATCAGTGAAAGTTTTATTCCTGCACCAAGGGTGTTTACGATGTCCTTGGCTCTGGCAAACCAGTCGGCGTCTACTTCCGGAAGGCTCGGAACTTCACCCCGGTCCTTCTGCCTGGCGACGTAGTATTCATAGTTGTAGAAGGTGTGGAGATTCAGTCTGTCAATGGGCGAGTAATCAATGTCGAGAGAGAAGATGTGGTGCTTGTCGTCGAGGAGTCCATAGGGTGATTCATTGAATTCATCTTTGCCGTAAATAAAAGAAGTGCTCACCATGAAAAGCTCCGTGGGATATACAGTGGCAATAAAGTTTAGTCTGTCCCTGGACATGTCCGCCTGGGTATATTTTCTGAGACCCGATAACTGTTTAAGATCTTCCCCGGCTTCAAGGTAAACATCGTAGTGATAATTACTGATGTCTCTTTCCGTTCTTTTATAAGACAATTTCAGGTTCATCCATGAAAATGCTTTCGTGTCAATAGCGGACCCGAATATATGATCTTCCAGCTTATCTACTTCTCTGTTTGTTTGATCTGTCCGTTCGAAGGTGTAATCCAGGTTGAGTCTTGTTTTTTTGGTAATGTCGAAACCCATCTCTGCCCCTGTCGTTGTTTTTTTATAACTGGTGGGAAGATTTACGATGGGATTGTCAACCCAGAAGTCATCAGCGTCTACAAAGCCTGGAAATTGAATCTGTTCGGTGCCGTTATCATAATCGAAGTATCGAAATTTACCCTTGACGTGCATGAAGTCTAACGGTTTTGACGTGAGCAGGACGTGGTATAAGGAGGTGTTCACCCTGGCATCTACATTGTTTGCGGGGAGATTTGAGGGATCAAAAGCATCAAAAGGCGCATTGTCGAAAGCTCCTGTGGTGATGGCGGTATTTGTGGTGTAAGGAACCAGTTCATCATCCTGCCTCATCCATCCCCATGCGGCATTGACGGAAACCCGACTGTTGAGGGGAAGATTCAGACATGAGCCTGAAAGTGATACATTATGATAAAGGTTGTCCGGTGCAAGGTCTATCAACCCCTTTGATGGTTCGAAAATAGCGTCGGTTTCCCGGAAAGGATTGTCGAATGTGAGCGTGTCGGTATTGTTGTTGAACCTGGAAAAATAATAACTTGCACTGAAATTGAATGCATTTAGGTTATACTCGCCGATAAACTTCATGTCGGTGGTATCAAAGTCTATGGGTTCGGGTATCTCTATGGTATTGTCAAGGCCGAACGAACCAAAATAGGGTCGGGTGCCTGTCTTGTTTTCGCTGCTGAGCTCAACCCGGAAATGAAATGGGCTAAGGAGGGCAAGATCCGCATTCATCCTTACCTTTTTTCTCTTTAGCCCGATTTCTATTTCCGATGAATTCGTTAAAAGCGTATTTAACCGGTCAGCCCGATCGGCAAAAGGGACATTTTGTTTGGTGCCGTTTAAAATAAGATTGCCGCTTCCGGTTCCAAAATATAGTGTTTTTGCGGCGTCCGAAAGCCTGTGGGGAATCTCGTCATAGCCGGCATCGATCTTGAACTTATCGTAATAGTTAGTCGTAAAATTATAGTACTGGTCGTCCCTTCCGATATTCTTTCCGGTGAATGTTGAAAAAGATTTATCTTTTTTTTCATATTTAATCTTTACATCTCCGTAAACCGATGTTGAGAGATCCCTGTATTTTTCCGCCTTGGATGAGTCACCGTCTATATCTTTACTTCTTAAAACAATACCGGCTTCACCTGAAAAAGACCCCGGTGTTTTTTTATCAGCTTTTTTTTCAGCTTCAAGAGCCTCGAAACCGGCGATTAAATTTTCGGCCGTGCCCACAAGAAATCCGCCGCCAAGTTCGTCCGGCAGTTTTATAAACATCAAGTCGCTCGAAGCGCTCGATGGAGGGTGTTTAATAGCAAAGATGCCCGGCATTTTTATTAGCTTCTCAAGCTGATTAGAATTAATTTCAATCTTCTTGCCGGAATCAAGCGTCACGGAAGCTGCCATGGATATTGATGGTAGAAATATAATGAGTAGACATCCTATCACTTTAAAAAAAATAATCTTGTCTCGAAGTTTGTGCATTTTATGGCCTCCTCAAACACGGGTTTGTCTGAATGGTGACAGATTTGGTTTCTGTTAACATTGAAATACAGTGATAGGTCACTTCGAATAATTTGTTAATACTTTGTGTTTCCATTCTTATCTATCTCACTAAACTTTTCCCGGAGGGATGGTTGCTGCCGTGGATCTGAACATGACAATTCAGACAGGCACGATAAAACCCCGCGTTATTTAACACTCGATATACCGGCAGGTTCGATTCATCTTCTCTCCTCGCTTGCAGCTGACTAGGGTGGGCTACATTAGAATGACATCTCTGACAAAGGTACGGCGTCTTTGCCTTTAATAGCGCCGTTCGGGCAGAACCGTGCGGTGTGTGGCAACCGATGCAGTCTTCCATCACAGGGGGATGATCCCACAAAAACGGCCCTCTCACATCGGCATGGCATTCGAAACATTTTAAATTTTTATTTTGGGCATCTATAAGTTTATCCGCAATGGTTCCATGGGAATTGTGGCAATCCGAACATTTCATTTTCTCTTCTTTAAGGGGGTGATGAGATGGTCTCATTAATTGAGCCTTAATCTCCAAATGACATGAGGTACACACCTCAATTTGCGTGGGTTGAGCGAGTCCTTTAGGGTTTTCTTTGTGAGGGTTGTGACAGTTAGAGCACGATAGTCCTCTGTTTTCATGGGTGCTGCCGTGCCATAGAAACAATTTGCGTTTTGTGTGACAGCCCAGACATATGGCGTTCTTTTTTTCGGACGGAATATCTGATTTTGGATTAAGGGCAATGATATCACCATATCCTTCTTCTTCCTCGGCCTTTTCAGCATGGGTAGCGCCCGGACCATGACAGGATTCGCATCCATGCTTTGCTGCCGGAGTTCTGGCGTCGGCCTCTACGGCATGATAGTTCTTCATGTAGCTTTCGTAATACGCTTCATGACATTCCATGCAGGCTTCAGATCCTACATATTCTCCATCTTCCTCACCACCTTGAGCAGTGATTGGCAGCAGGGCAATAAACACGATTGTAGATAAAATGATGAGTTTTTTGGTCATTGAAGATACCTTTATATTCGAAGTTTTCTTATCTTGATCTGTTGAGAAAAGACCACCAAGGTAACACTTATCATCAAAAATAATGAGACTGCCGTGAACAGCATGGCGCTGGTTCCAAACCTCACGGCAATCCAGCTCAAACCCACGAGAGGCATCAGACTCCATCGTACCATTGCCCGAAGGGTGTCGTGTGTTGCAATAAAATCTGCCAGGGGTGGCGAATAGGTATAATAAAACCGCACGAAAGCCTTGCCTGTTCGGTATTTCAGAAGAACACGGTCGCGAAATTTTTGCAGTAATTTTACATGGGGTTCCATTATAGAGCCGTACGCTGCGGTAGCGATAAAACAACCGCTTATTGATCCCCAATCACCTGCGGTTGTGGTGACAGAGGTAGAGCTTGGGGTGAAAGAGATTCCTAAACCCGAAGGATCTGCGATCACACCGTTGGCGTCTTTGTCGTCATCGCCCAATCCGCCGTCGGTCAGGGTAAGGGTGACCTCGTCCCTGGTCGTGTTGAAGACGGCATTGGCNNATCAATCAATCCGATGGAAAAGTCTTCCGGCATATCCGGGCTGACCGAAATGGAAGACGGATCAATGGTATTAAGACTAATAAAAACACCACCTGTGTTTTCAATGATCCCGATGGGATCTCCTGAAGCCGTCATCATTGTATGAACATTGTCCGGGAAACCAATTATACCGTTGTCCATGACGGTCACAAAAACGGTGTCACCGGCCTGAAGGCCGCCGTTGTCTTCAACGGTCAAATTGAAGGCCAGTATGGTCCCGCTGATGTCAACCGGCGGAGAAACAAAGGTCGGCTGCATTGCCGTGGAATTGGAAAGCGTTACCAAAGGGCCACTGGTTTGCGTCCACAGGTAAGCGGCGATGCCGTCGTCAGGATCCGTTGAATTGGTGCCGTTAAGCGTGACAGTAGCAGATTCGATTACTGTTAGGTTAACACCGGCGTCAGCCGCAGGGGATTCATTGACCCAGGTGACATTTACAATGACGGTCGCTGTATCTTGCAACCCGCCATTATCGGCAACAGTCAACACAAAGGCCAGCGATTCTCCCCCTTCACCCACATCGGGCGCTGTGAAGGTGGGTCTGAGCGCTGCAGGGTCGGACAGTATCACTGTGGTGCCTCCAGTTTGAGTCCACTGGTAAGAGCCGATGCCG
>DNGT01000198.1:1009-2997 GCA_003486165.1 Desulfobacteraceae bacterium | reverse complement strand
CGGTGAAATTGGAAATCCCGGAGGATTTCAAATTCCTGAAATTCAGAATGACAAAAGACCTTTAAAATATTATTAAATTAACCATTTCAAAAATTTGAAAGGCTTAGCTTAGGAAAATAAAAAATGGCTTTTTTCACCGGGTTGGACCGTTATGCAACATCCTGACTTATATTCCAATGCACATCTTGTGGTTTCTGCCATAAGGATATTCACCCATAAAAACTCAAAACATCCGTCATTGAATGAAATCTGTAAAACCCTATCTTTTTCTTTGGAACAAGGCAATCTCATCTGTAAAAAGCTTAAGGATTTAGGGATAATTGACATGGTCGAAGGTGCATTTGAACACCAGCTTTTTATCAAAGACCATTTGAAAATAGAAGAAATTTCTAGGGATAAAAAAGAAGACGGGCTCGAGGAGGCACTTAAAAAATTTAAAGATTCAAAAAAAGATTTTTCTAAAAAAATAGAATCTTTTCAGGCCAAACAGGCAGAAAAACAAAAAGCCCTTTTTGCTGAACTGGAAGAAAAACTGAAAAAAGGGTCAGATAAAATCAAACCCTCATCTGAATAAAAAAATGCGAAACTTGAATTCACACTTATAACCTCCAACCCCAGAACTTGAGAAATGTTGCAAAATTTCACATATCCGAGGCTTTCCGATTCCAGGGTTTAAGGCTGGTATAAAAAGGCTTGCCCGTTTCTTTCCTGTCCCCATAGATCTTATCGGTTCCCACAAAAAGATCGAAATCATTTTTTGATAGACTCTTTGAAGCTATCTTGATATCGGTATATGTTATCCTGATTTTTAAATTGTGTTTTTATGAACCTAATGAAAGGATTTTTATAAAAAATGAGAAAAGTAACCCTGACAATCGGAATGATGATATGTATCTTAACGGCCGGGCTTGGGTGGACCGGTGAAACAAAACAAAAGGAGAATCCCGTGTATGTCATTCAAACCTCTCTCGGAGACATTGACGTGGAGCTGTTTCAGAACGAAACCTCAAAAACCGTCGCCAATTTTATCGGTCTGGCTGAAGGCACCAAGGAATTTGAGGATAGTCAGACTGGGAAAAAGGTTAAACGACCCTATTACGACGGTCTGATTTTTCACCGGGTGATCCAGAATTTCATGATCCAGGGCGGCTGCCCTCTGGGTGACGGACGGGGCGGACCGGGCTATACTTTTGCCGATGAAATCGATGCCACAGCGTTAGGTCTCGATAAAATAAAAGCATTCGATCCTCAAAAAGGCCCCCATCGTTTTTTGATGATTCGCAGCCAGGAGGAATTTCAACGAAGCATTCTGATGCCTTTGTTTCGAGCGATGAATATCAATTCGCAGGAAGAACTCGATCGAAGAAAAAAGGAATTTGAGGCCAGGCTCGACAAATTGACTCTCAAGGAGGCTTACGAAAATATGGGTTATGTCTTTTCCGAAGATGGATCAGAACATCCGCCGGTTCGCGGCTCGCTGGCCATGGCCAATGCAGGTCCCAATACCAATGGTTCACAGTTTTTTATTAATCTGGTGGATACGGACTGGCTCACCGGCAAACATACCGTTTTTGGAAAAGTGGTAAAGGGGATGGATGTGGTGGATAAGATCGGAGCGGTCAAAGTCGATTCAGGGCAAAAACCGGTTAAGGATGTGAAAATTATTTCCATTCATCGAAAAATATCTTCCTAGCGTATGACTCTTTGTGGCATAATTTCTTAAGATGGAGAATTAAAATGGCGTTTTGTCTCATGGAAGGGAATGAAGCAATGGCCTGGGGAGCAGTTGTTTCAGGATGCCGTTTTTTTGCCGGGTATCCCATCACTCCGGCAACAACCATATTTAATACCATGCTTAAGCTTTTGCCACCTCTAGGCGGCATCTGCCTTCAGGGTGAAGATGAAATCGCTTCCATCGGCTACTGTTTAGGGGCGTCCATGGGCGGTTTAAAGGCCATGACCGCCACATCAGGGCCGGGAATCAGCCT
>DNGT01000198.1:0-1001 GCA_003486165.1 Desulfobacteraceae bacterium | reverse complement strand
GGTGATGTGATCGTTCGTCAGACCTCTTCGACACACGGGGCCGACGGATACATAACCACCGATACCGATGAAATTTCCCGAGTCCAGGACAGGCTCAATACCAAACTGACTTCTAAAGTTAAAAGTTTCAGTTTTCACGAATCATATTTGGAAAAAGATTCGGATACGCTTCTTTTGGCATACGGGATTACTGCCCGGGCTGCCCGTGATGTATACCATGAGTGTAAAAATTCGGGGAGTCCAATTTCGCTCCTTATCCTCAAAACCCTCTGGCCGGTACCTGAAGAATTGATTAAAGAAAAAGCTGAGCATGTTCAACGGGTGGTTGTGGTGGAGATGAATCTCGGACAGTATGTTCGAGAAATAGAGCGGATTTTGCCGGATAAAATCATCGATTTTTTGGGTCAAATGGACGGACGTCTGATATCCCCTAACCAGATAGCAAAGGCTTTGGCCCATGGGTAGTTTGTTGAACAAAAGCAGGCCGCCGGTTTTTTGTCCGGGGTGCTCTCATGACCGGATAACCCAAACCCTCGACCGGGCTTTTCTGAACATGGGTCTGAGAGGAGAAGAAGTTGTTATTGTCACCGACATAGGATGTTCCGGACTTTTTGACACCTTTTTTAACACCCATGCATTTCATGGTCTTCACGGCAGGGCGCTGACCTATGCCACCGGGTTGAAAATGGCCCAACCCAATCTTCATGTCATCGTAACCATGGGAGACGGCGGCCTGGGTATCGGAGGTGCCCATGTCCTTTCTGCATGTCGTCGTAATCTTGATTTGACACTTTTGGTTTTGAACAACTTCAATTTCGGGATGACCGGCGGACAGTTTTCNNAACCCGGTGCCTGAAAACCAAAGAGAAGAATATGGACGCCACTACAGAAACTTGGCTGCCGGACAAAAACTGGTTTCACCGCCCAAAAAAATGACGGCGCAGTTCGACCCTATTGAACGAAAAAGAATGAATGTGGTTATTCTGGGTAACGCCGGTCAG
>DNGT01000337.1 GCA_003486165.1 Desulfobacteraceae bacterium | reverse complement strand
CATTGCAAGGGGAAAGGTATGGTCCCCTCTACCGAAATGCTGGCCCTTGACTTTCTCCGACGACTTCGCCTTGAAACCATAAAAGCTGAAATTTCAAGTGTCAAAGGAATCGTTCCGCACGGTGTTGCCGATTACCTTTTAAATAAGAAACGCAAAGAAATTCTAGATCTGGAAATCAGGAGAGGCCTTTCCATCAGCATTGAGGGGGATCCAAAAATTACTCCCGGCATGAGCGAAATTAAGTGTGAAGAATAGAATCGACTTATTCCCTAATCCATTATCATGTATCCAAAGGAAAAGTGATGCCAAAAAAACCTGTTAAAAAGGCAAATAGAGTTATTGGAGTTGTTGCCATTGCTATGGTTCTTGTCGGAGCATTTGCGGGTTACAGGTTTCTGATGAAACAAGAATCGAAACCCGGAACACAAAAAGGAACTGATAAAATTCAAATTCCTTCAAATAAGGACCAGATTATCGATTACAGCAAAATTGAAGAAAACAAAGACCTCAAGGCACTCATGGAACAGCGAAAAGCACAATATGGAGTTAATAAAGGGGTCGATATTATTGCACAATCCAATGAATCAATTAAAATCGGCGATTCAACGGTATCCATGCAGGAAATTTTGGAAAAGATTCGTCTAAAAAGTGGCGATATCGTGGAAAAAGACCTTAAGTCACAGGATGTGACGACAAAAGAAAAAATAGAATCATTCGGGATTCATGTGGTCCAGCCCGGAGAAAATATCTGGAATATCCATTTTACCTTTCTAAAAGATTATTTCGATCACAAAGGTGTTCAATTGTCACCCCGTTCGGATGAACCCCTTGAAGGAGGAAGCAGTTCGGGTGTCGGTAAAATTCTTAAATTCTCGGAGCATACGGTAAACATCTACAATATAAGAGAACGTAAACTTGATGTTAACCTTAATTTAATCTTTCCCTTGACCAAAGTGGTCGTCTATAATATGGATCAAATTTTTGCATTTCTGGATCTCATTGACTATAAACATGTAAACCGTATTCAATTTGACGGCGAGACACTTTGGATGCCGGCGAATTAACCCGAATTTTTCACGTGTGCGTGGCGGTGATTTGACCCGACAGCCGGATTTCCGGTTCGCTCCGACAAAGCATTTAAGGTTAATAAACGGCCCTTGGAAAATTTTCATGAAATTTCGGGTTAGTGCTCATCCATAAATGAGGATTTTTGTTAAAGATCAAGGCGTGTGAAAAAATAACCATCCCAGTAAGATCTGCCGGACCTACGGAACAGGCAGGCATATAGTTGATATTCCGAAGATTATTTTTTTGAGCCTAAACCCGAGAAATAGGCTTCGCATTTCACGGGGCAGGCGCAGAGATTGGGCAAAAACACCATTTATGGATGGACACTCGTAAAAGAACTATTTGACCTGAGCGACATAGTACAGTATATCAGCGCCATTTTCATCATTTATAGGGCTGTAGATAAACTTTTAAAATATAACCCAAATAACGACTAAGGAGGTTTTATCTTGACAAATATTGCTTATGCAATGGGCCAGGGCGGAGGTGCGGCAGGACAAGGAGCAGGCGGATTTACATCTCTTATTCCCATTATCCTGATGTTCGTCATATTCTATTTTTTACTTATCCGACCCCAGCAAAAAAAGGCCAAGGAACATCGTGAAATGATCAGTAGGGTTAAAAAAGGGGACCGTATCGTAACCAGTGGCGGATTGCATGGTCGAGTAACAGCCGTCACTGATTCAACATTGACGGTGGAAATCGCAGACAGAGTCCGTGTAAAGATTGCCCGTGGAAATATTTCACAGGTGGTACAATCCTCGTCACCGCCTCAGGACAACAAAAAAAGTAAGACAAATTCATAATCATCAAATAATTCCTTGTTGCCCTCTCGAAAGCGAAGCATCTCAGGATAGTTGACCGTAAATATTGAAAGGAAAAGAGCATTGGGTAATCTTTCTTGGCGAGTTTTAGCTGTTTTTGGCGTTATGATTGCAGCGATCATTTATGTTCTTCCCACCATAAAACCATCCTTTTGGCCGCATAAAAAAATAAATCTTGGCCTTGATCTTCAAGGCGGTATGCACCTGGCCCTTGAAGTCGATACCGATAAGGCTGTGGAAGGCACCATTGAACGTATAATCCAGGAAATCCGGAGCGCTTTAAAAAAAGAACATATTCAATATGCCACTTTGAATCGCATCGAAGGAAACCGGATATTGATTAAACTGGAAGGACAACAAAACATTGACGGGTTCGAAAAGATTCTCGACAAAGAGTTTAAAAACATGCGTATCCTTTCAAGATCAATGGACGGCGACGCCCTAACCATGCAGATCGATCTTCCAGATAGAGAAATCGATCAAATCAAAAAATTAGCAACTGATCAGGCTCTTGAAACCATCAGAAACCGAATCGACCAGTTTGGCGTCAGCGAACCCGATATCCGCCGGCAGGGNNGTTCCTCCCGGAAGTGAGGTGCTTTATGGGGTTAAGGTAGACCCTGCCACTCAGCGTAGCTTTAAAACCCCCTATCTCTTAAAGAAAAGGACCCTTTTGACCGGCGCCAATCTTACCGATGCAAGGGTTCAAATCGACTCTCAATATAATGAGCCTTATGTTTCAATTGATTTCGACAAAAAGGGCGGCAGGGATTTTGAAAGAATCACCGGAGAAAATGTAAAAAAACGTCTGGCCATCGTATTGGACAATAAGGTTTATTCAGCCCCGGTTATCCAGGAAAAAATTTCCGGCGGAAAGGCCCGTATTACCGGACAATTTACCACTGAAGAAGCGCG
Organism: Desulfobacteraceae bacterium; assembly: GCA_003486165.1. Taxonomy (GTDB): domain Bacteria; phylum Desulfobacterota; class Desulfobacteria; order Desulfobacterales; family UBA11574; genus UBA11574. Next base: position 4,761 of record DNGT01000337.1, on the reverse strand, counting down.
AGATCTCGCCATTGCACTCCGTGCAGGCGCCCTCCCGGCACCGGTTAATATTCTCGAGGAAAGGACCGTAGGCCCTTCGTTGGGAACCGATTCCATAAGAAAAGGTCTCATTTCCATGTGTGTCGGCGGCATTCTTGTTATTCTGTTCATGCTTGTTTATTACCGGGGTTCGGGACTTATTGCAGACGCTGCACTGATTATCAATATTCTTCTGATTGCCGGAGGTCTTGCCGGATTTCAGGCAACCCTGACACTCCCGGGCATTGCAGGAATCATCCTCACCATCGGTATGGCTGTGGATGCCAATGTGCTTATATTTGAACGGATCAGAGAAGAACTGCTTATCGGTAAGACACCGCGTGCAGCCGTGGATGCCGGCTATGACAGAGCGACACTGACCATTCTCGATGCCAATGTCACGACACTGATCGCAGCNNCTTGTCCTTTTCCAGTTCGGCACCGGACCTATCAAAGGATTTGCCGTAACACTCAGCCTTGGGGTCCTTGCAAGTTTGTTTACAGCCTTGATTCTTACCCGGATGGTCTTTGACTATTACTTAAAAAAACGAAAAACCAAGCACTTAAGCATTTAGATAGGGGTCACTTATGCAGTTTGTAAAACCTGATATTAATATTAATTTTGTTGGTAAACGTAAAATCGCTTTCTCTGTTTCTCTGGCGATGATCCTTATCAGCATCGCTTCTCTTGCAATCCACGGAGGGCCTAAATACGGTATCGATTTTGCCGGTGGATCACTGGTACAGGTTAAATTTAACGAACCTGTAAGCGTAAATATGATCAAATCCGGTCTTGCCGCCATAGATCTCGGGAAATCCTCAGTCCAAGGGTTCGGAGAGCAAAGCGAAAACGAGTATCTCATCCGTACCGACAGTTCTGTCGAGACCTCAGGAGGATTTTCCCTAACGGTGCAACAGGCCCTTGAATCCTCAACGGGAAAAGGCGTAACCGTGCGTCGTGTTGAGATGGTTGGCCCCCAGGTGGGGAAGGATTTGCGGGAAAAAGCCCTGTTTGCCATGTTTTACGCACTCCTTTTTATTGCCATATACATATCCGGCCGGTTTGAACTCAAATGGCTTTTAAGCGGCGTCATCGCCGGAGTGCTCATGGGAGCAGTTTATTTTCTTTCTATTTTTAATGTCAGTGTTCCTTATCTCATAGCTGCGGCATTACTTGTAAGCCTAGCACTTTTCTGGTTTCTAGGGTTGAAATACGCCATGGGTGCCACTGTGGCGCTTATCCATGATGTTACCATTACTGTCGGAATATTCTCCATATTCAACAAGGAGTTTACACTTCCGATTATCGCCGCTCTTCTCACCATCATCGGATATTCACTCAACGATACCATTATTGTTTTTGACAGAATCAGAGAAAATTTAAGAAAATATCACAAGAATCCTCTGGAAGTTATTATTAATAGAAGCGTAAATGAGACCCTGAGCCGAACGCTGTTGACCTCCGGGACCACCCTTGTTGTGGTTGTTGCTCTGTTTGTTTTGGGAGGTGGAATTATTCATGATTTTGCATTCGCATTGCTTGTGGGCATCGTCGTCGGGACCTACTCTTCAATTTACGTTGCAAGCCCCATCCTTCTTGCCTGGCAGGTTCGTGGAAAAAAATAAGAAGTGGATAATATTCTACCATGGTTTATCCTGAAAAGTGTCCCCGGTATAGGGGATCTCCTTTTTAAGCGTCTTATAGACCGTTTTAATTCTCCAGAGCTTGTTTTTGAAGCAACCCAGGTAGATCTTGTCGAGGTTGAAGGTATAACACCTCGTCTTGCCACTGCAATAAAACAGTGCAAAATTGGTGACTCGGTGAAAAAGGATCTCGATCTCGTTATGCAAAAAAGATATAACATCGTTACCATGACAGATTCTGAGTACCCTCCCCTCTTGTTGCAGATACCTGATCCACCACCTTTTTTGTATGTTTTGGGTCGCCTTAACGGTTCCATTAGAAACATAGCGGTTGTCGGTTCCAGAAATGCAACCCGTTATGGTATCTCTACAACCCGGCGGCTTTGTCACGACCTGGTTAAGTTCAAAATGACAATTGCCAGCGGCATGGCTGTGGGTATTGATTCGGCTGCACACGAAGGGGCACTCATGGGCAAAGGAAGGACCATTGCTGTTCTTGGAAGCGGTCTTGAAAGGGTTTATCCGGAAGAAAACCGAAAACTTTTTCATCAAATTGTCGAAAACGGTGCTGTTATTTCGGAATTCCCTTTGAAAACTGAGCCCGATGCTCACAATTTTCCCAGGCGCAACAGAATCATCAGCGGTATGTCGCTCGGTACGGTGGTCGTTGAAGCCACAAAACGGAGCGGATCGTTAATAACAGCGCGTCTGGCGGTGGAACAGAACCGGGATGTGTTTGCGGTTCCTGGAAGTATTCAGTCCTTTAAAAGCACCGGAACCCACACACTGATAAAACAAGGCGCCAAACTCGTGGAACATGCCCAGGATATTATGGACGAACTTTCACATATGATAAAAACGCCTGTTGAAAAGGAGAAGTCTGCCGATAATATAACAAAGAAAATATCTCAATTTTCGTCCGATGAGAGGGTTGTGTTTGAATCTCTTGAACCGTNNATCGATGACATTGCGAGAAAGATTTCCATTGAAGCCGGAAGGCTTTCGAGTATTTTGCTGCAGCTTGAACTCAAAGGTCTTGCACAGCAATCTCCGGGTAAGTTTTTTTCTACAACAGAAGAGATTGAATAAGAACTTATAACGAAAACAAATAACTTATTGCTCAACAGGCTGTTGCCCAAATCATTTTTCGCTGGCTCTGAAACATTTTTTGATAAATCTAAGGCTCGTTCCAGGCGATTCCAAAACTCGCCCTTTGGGCTCAAGCACTTGGAATCGCTTTACTTCCACTTCGCCAAGATTAATGAACAAAAAACGTTTCAATGAGCGCTCAAAAAGATTCTCGTTTAGACAACAGACCGTTAAGTTTTAGACTCGAACATTGACAATAAGTTTTTACGGAACAGCTTTCTTACTTAAATGAAGGGTCGGAGTGTTTTTATTTGTAAAATCGCTCCATGGATAATGCTTTNNAGGATTAAAATTTGAGTCTGACACGAAGATTGAGCAAAAGGGGGCATTTTTCAAAGGTCTCTAATAGAGAGGTAATATTGTGCCCAAACCCCTTGTAGTCGTGGAATCCCCCACAAAGATAAGAACCATTAAAAAATATCTCGGCAAGCAATATAACGTCGCCGCCACCGTCGGCCATATAAAAGACCTCCCGGCAAAGGAAATCGGTATCAACATTGAAGAAGGGTTCAAACCCAAATACACGAATATCCCCGGCAAGCAAAAAGTTATAAAATCTTTAAGACAGGCCGCCGGGGATACGACAGATATATACCTTGCGCCGGACCCGGACAGAGAGGGCGAAGCCATTGCATGGCACACGGCTGAAATACTTAAGAAAAAGGGAAGAACATTTCACAGGGTGCTTTTTCACGAGCTCACAAAAAATGCCATCCATGAAGCCATAAAATCGCCCGAGAAGCTTAACCAAAGTAAGTATGAAGCACAACAGGCGCGCAGGATTCTCGACAGACTGGTGGGATACCAGATCTCTCCTTTGTTATGGCGCAAAGTAAAAGGGGGGCTCAGTGCCGGCCGCGTTCAGTCTGTTGCCGTGCGAATCATCTGTGAAAGAGAGCGGGCCATCCAGGCCTTTGAATCTGAAGAATACTGGTCAATTACCGCACATCTCGAGAACAATTCACCCCCGCCGTTTACGGCAAAGCTGGTCAAAAAAAATGGGGAAAAAATTAAAGTCCCCGATGAAAAAACATCCAATGTTATCATCGAAGAACTGTCCGAAGAAAAATTTATCGTTGAAAAAATTCAGAAAAAAACAGTAAAAAGGAATCCATCCCCCCCGTTTATCACCAGCAAACTTCAACAGGAAGCCATCCGTAAACTTAGATTTTCCGCAAAAAAAACCATGATGGTGGCTCAGCAGCTCTATGAAGGTATAGAACTGTCCCCTGGTGAACCTGAAGGACTCATCACTTACATGCGTACAGATTCCACCCGAATTTCCAACGAAGCTGCAATGGAAGCCCTTAAACTTGTGCGGCATAAATTTGGGGATGAATATGCACTTCAAAAGCCACGCTTTTTCAAAAACCGAAAAAAAGCTCAAGATGCCCATGAAGCCATACGTCCCACGTCGGTTTTTAATACACCCGAAAAAATAAAACCCTTCCTTTCCAAAGAACAGTTTGCGCTATACGAGCTTATCTGGAAACGCTTTGTTGCATCACAGATGAAGCAAGCCCTTATCAACAATATCACGATATCCATTGCGGCCGGTCCATATCTTTTTTCAGCAAGCGGTTCATCGGTGGCATTTCCCGGTTTTATGACGCTGTATATGACCACCGATGATCAAATTGAAAGCGAAAGACAGAAGACAAAAGATGATTTTCCAGAACTGAATGAAGGTGGGATTTTAAAACTCAATGAATTGGAACCAAAACAGCATTTTACAATGCCCCCTCCGAGATTTTCAGAAGCGTCTTTGGTTAAAGAGCTCGAAGAAAACGGCATTGGCCGACCCAGCACCTATGCCGCCATTCTGTCTACCATAAGAGAAAAAGGCTACGTGGATCTTGTAAAAGGATATTTCAAACCGAACGAACTGGGATTTATCGTTAACGATCTTCTGGTGAAAAGTTTCGCTGATGTATTCGATGTGGAATTTAC
>DNGT01000049.1 GCA_003486165.1 Desulfobacteraceae bacterium | reverse complement strand
GGCAATCAATTCCTTGCCTGTTCCAGACTCGCCGGTAATCATTACGGTGGCTTCGGACGGGGCTACATGGGCCACCGTTTCCAAAAGGCTTATCATTGCAGGACTTCGACCGATAATATTTTGCATATCAAAATGTTTTCCGAGGCTTTCCTTCAAAAGACGATTTTCCTCTTTAAGCCGGGTGTGCTCCATCGCCCTTTCAATGGTCAACCGCAACTTGTCGAAATCGAGAGGTTTNNGCCGTTTCAACTGAAGAATACGCTGTCATGATCGTTACCGGAATGGCAGGATTAAACGCTTTTATCCGCTCCAGTGCTTGGAGACCTGAAACCTTCAGCATTCTGATATCCATCAAGATCAGATCAAAGGGCCGCTCTTGAACCTTCTCAATGGCGGTTGAACCGTCATTCGCCTCAACAATATCATATCCCCAGCCCCCAACAAGGGTTCTCAGCATGGTCCGATGGGCGTTATCATCATCAACGACTAGAATTGTTTTTCTATTTTTCATTGTTCATCTCTTGTTCCTGCATAAGAAAAAATATCGTGACCTCTGTTCCCTGTCCTAAACGACTCTCAATGGCTATTTCCCCGCCATGGGCTTCCATAATATTGTAAACGATGGCCAACCCAAGACCGGTGCCGGATGCTTTTGTGGTAAAATAGGGATCAAAGATGTGGGAAAGATCGTCTTCCGTGATACCTGTTCCGGTATCCGACACCTTTATCTCTATCCCATTTTTTTTCGAATTTTTGGCAAGTGTAACGGTCAGATTTCCGCCATTATCCATGGATTCAATGGCATTTAAGTAAAGATTCAGAAGTACCTGGTTGATTCTGTCCGGATCGATTAAAATCTCGTCTATTTCAAAATCAAAGTCGCTTTTTATGCTTATATTTGCTTCCGATGCCTGCCTTTCAATCAGCTTGANNCTTAAAGGATTACGGATCTCATGAGAAACACCCGCGGCCAGTCTACCCACTGTTGCAAGGCGCTGACTCCTTGCAATCTCTTTTCTCAAAGACCGGACTTCACTGAGATCTTTAAACAGGACCACATATCCAAGAAACGTTCCGTCTTCATCATTGAGTAACGTGGCGCTGATTTCCAGGGGAATCACCTCTCCTTTCTGTACGGTACAATCGATCTCTTTTTCCACAACACCTTTTTCCACATTCAGGTTTTTCAACAGGTGCCATAGCGCTTCCGGAAGTACTTTTTCAGCATTTTCTCCAATCACTTCTGCGGGCAAAAGCTTTAAAACGGATCCAGCCACGTTATTCAAAGAGGTGATCCTTTGTTTGTCATCCAGCGCAACGAGGCCGATGGGCATATTTTCCACCAGATTGTCTGAAAAAGCCTTTATTCTGGAAAGAGACATCTTTGTAACCCGATAACTTTGGGCTAAAAAGAGCAGAACGATACCGGCAAATCCNNAATTGACGTCATGTCAAGTCCCACGAAGATAACCGGATTTGAAGGAGCAATGTCTATTCTTTCATTCATCCCCCGTTGAAACCACATGTGCAGCATCATATGGCCGCGCCCCATGTCCGGCTCTCCTTCCACAGGTGCAAATTTACCAAAAACCTCAAATATTTTTTTGCCGTCAGGATTACGGACAATTCGCCACTGAACTGTTTTAAGGTGTGAGATTTTTTTGAGGTTTAATTCTCTTCCATGGTTTTGACCAATATATCTGGGGTTATCATGGGCGAGAACGGTTCCGTTTATATCGGTGACCAAAAGGTATCGAATATCAGATTGCTGGGCAGTCTCGGTAAGAAGTTTCTGAAGCTGGAATTCATTCCAGCTCATCCCCATTCCTGTTCGTGTTCCTGCTTCAAAGGACCGGATCAAGGCCGCACCCTTTTCCAGCAAAAGTCGGGTGCTATTTCGATTCTGACGGTTTATGTTCTGTATGGTCATAAACGCGAAAATCGGAAATAAAACCACCACCGCGCCGATAAATAACCAGGGCGGCACACCGGTCCAGAATCGATTATGTTGATTTCTACCCTTCATGATAATATTTATTAGCAATACCAATGCCACAACTTCGGCAAATTGGAGAAGAGGGTCCAAGGATTCNNTATATTCAAGGATTTAGGAGAAAAACTCACCGACCCCTCAATTCACTACAACCAACCGGGAGATGATCCAATTTTTTAATCAAGGGTGTGAAACTCGAGCGGATACTTTTTATCCACCGGGCTAATTCTACCCAATCAATGGATAAATAATATCCACTATATGTCTTAATAGCAAGGCAAAATTGTTGCTCACCACCCCGAATATGGAAGAATGGAATGGTGGAATATTTTAATATTAGGAGTTAGGTGGAAATAAATCATTTTAATTGTAAAAAATTCCTTCAACCCCATCATTCCATTACTCCATGATTCCATCATACCAATTGTGAGCGAAGCGAACTAACTTGTAGGGATGGATTAGATGCACTGGAAGTTTTTGATCTCCGGAATAAAAGGCTGAATCACTCGCAGTTCATTGGGTCTTATGGGCCGCCAATCAATGGTATAAAATATTTCATTACCCAAATAAGATTTTGGCTTAAACATTGCGACATACAACGCCGGTTCATCCGGATAATGCTCGATCCAGAGAATTTCATCGATTTCAAGCTTAAAATCCCTGCATATCCTTTTGCCCAGACTTTCAGCGCATGTGGTTTTAAAAATACCTTCTCCGGTTTGAGTGGCTACAATAGCATAAGGTCTGAGATGCTTCACATTCGGGTAGCTTATGGAAAAATCGAACAGTCTCAATCGCCATGAGCAGGCCCAGTGACCATCATTCTTTGAAGATTTATCTTCTCGCCTCTGCAAGCCATATGTCCCATCGAAAAGAATCAAATTTTTGGCCTCTTAATGGATTGAATATTTTTCATTGCTGCTATCTGAGTTTCCTTGTGTCCATCCGGAAATGAGGATTTTTGTCTAAGATCAAGGCATGCGAAAAAAAACCGCAGGCATATATTTGATATTCCGAGTATTATTTTTTGATCATAACCCAGAGGAATAGGCTCCGCATTCCACAGGGCAAGCGCAGAGATTAGGCAAAAAGACCATTTATTGATGGACACTACCTAAAAAAGAGACAGTTGAGAGTCCTCCTTCTTTTTCCAACCTTTGATCGGTCCCTTTCGAATCTTTGCAAAAACACCCGGAGCAAGATTTGTATGGCGAGCCCAATCCAGCATAATCTTGGCAATGGTTTCCGAAGTGCTTTCCTTCCAGTTTTCCCCCAGTTTCTCCTGAAGCTCACGGCCAAGTTCTAAAAGAGTGCCTCCTTTAGTCTGTTTTGATTTAAGGATTTTTACGAACACAGAAAACGAAGCCAGCTGCAAAGCGCCTTCTGCAAACAAAAATGGGCGGTTATTCGGATTTTCCACAAAGGCTTTTGCTCTTGGCAACACTTTTATCAATGGCGCCTTTCTAAGAATGAACCCCAGATCTTCCAATGTTGCCAGAACTCTAAAAATCGTATTTTTGTGAAATCCTGTCCAATTCACCCTGCCGTCCTCTTGGAGGGCATGAACAAGGCGTATGGCAATGATTTCAACAGGCGCATATTGAATTCTCGGTGTTTTGCCTCCTCGTCTTGTTGGGAGAAAAAGATCGCGTTCGCGAATGTCTGTTGCCGGATCAAAGTAAATGAGGGTTTTGTCTTTTTTGTTCAAAAGCGCCAGGTCGGAAGCATCCAGCCACTCAGCCAAGATGCGAGCGTGTTTTAACCAGGCAAGTCTCGTCATCTTGATGAAGGGGGACAAGGACTCAAGACGTCTGGAAATGTCGACCATTTTCAGCCTGTGATTGTCCTTGAGGACTTTTAAGATCTCTGAAACCAAACGATTTTTAGGTAACCGGTTCCGAAGGTGATGTCTCAACAAAGCCTCCATTTTCTGGTTGGCATCAGGCATGTTAAGTCGCAGGAGAATCTTACCTTGAGCAAACCTCACGAGTCCGAGCAGATCCATATCCTTTGCGAGGTCATAAAACGCGAGTTCAGATAAGCTGGTTTGAGTTTTAAATTCGGAAACATCAAGAATACCTTCGGCGGCATTAAGAATCTTTAATCCATGGACGACCTGTCCCACGGCCGTGTCGAGAAGATAATGGTCATGAAAGGGTAAATCGCCGGTATTCAAATAATTGCGAAAAATACTCCATGAAATATCCACGATATTGTCGAATCTATGGATCAGTCCCTGATGGATCAATTTTTGAACGGCCTTGGGATCAAATATCTCCAAAAGCGCCGATAACCGTCCGGGGATTGATTTGGCAATTTGATGTAATGTGGCTCGTTCTGTGTCTGATAGATATTGCACCTCCTGCTTGAACAGTTCTTCAATGCCCAGAAGAATCCCTGGAATATCCGACTGCGGAATGCCGGATTGACGCGCAACCATGACATGAAAGCAGATTATTTTTAGAAGCCAGGGATAACCTTGTGAAAATTTCTCAAGGAAAGATTGAAGGTCTTTTGTTAAGTCCTCATCCAATTCTTTTCCAAGCTTTTTTAAAAGCATACCCATTTCAGCTTTGGAAAAAGCGGTCAGAATTATTTTTCGGCATTCATCGGCAACAGCATCAAGTTGTTT
>DNGT01000248.1:3456-8188 GCA_003486165.1 Desulfobacteraceae bacterium | reverse complement strand
GGTATTTCAGGATTTGGAAATGAAAAATCGAACCCAGCTCGATTGGTACGACACATATCGCAACGGCGATCAATTGATAACATGTCTGCCCAGCAATCATTGGACCATGCGAAACCCTTTTCGAGGCCCCAACCGGTCTTTATGGGGAGGGTATATGATCGAAACATCCGTCGGATACACGATTTATATCATGGGGGATTCAGGATACTTCGACGGGTTTTCAGAAATCGGACAGGATTTCGACATAGATTTGGTTATCGTCAATCTTGGTGCCTATGAACCCCGGTGGTTCATGGCTCCCAGCCATATCAACCCCCGGGAGGCGGTTAAGGCGTTTAAAGAGCTCAATGCCAAAAAAATGATGATCGTCCACTGGGGAACATTTCGTCTGGGTGACGAACCGGTCCATTTTCCACCCAGAGACCTGAACAAAGAACTGGAAAAGGAAGGATTGAGCAACCGACTGGTTGATATCAATCATGGTGAAACGTTCTTTTTAAACTGACCCCGATATTTCAAATTCCAATAAATGGTTACTTTAAAAGATAAAAGTTTTGGAAAGGATGTTTCACCTACCAATAAACAAAGGATAAATGTTTTCAGGGTTTAGTTTCAGGTATCATTTTGCGATTGATGCGTGCTAAAGACTGAAATGAGAGGAGGGTGAAATGTTTTGTTATCAATGTGAACAGACGGCAAAAGGCACAGGATGCACGGTTCAGGGAGTTTGTGGAAAAATACCCGAGGTGGCGGCCTTGCAGGATCTCCTCCTCTACACGCTAATGGGGCTATCCCAGATTGCCGTGGAGGGAAGAAAAGTTGGTGTCACGGATAGAGATGTCAATAGTTTTACTGTTAAAGCGGCCTTCTCGACGCTGACCAATGTGGATTTCGATCCTGACCGCTTCAAAAATTTGATTCATGAGGCCGCAGGAAATCGTGATCAATTGAAAGAAAAAGTCAAAGCCGCCGGTGGAAATGTTGATCTGCATGATGGACCTGCTGGGTTTAATCCTCAACCTACTTTGGAGGGTTTGGTTAAACAGGGTGAAAATGTCGGTTTAAAATCCTATCCGGGCGACAACCCGGACATTCTATCTCTGAAACACACCGTTCTCTTCGGTATAAAGGGAGTCAGCGCCTATGCGGACCACGCACAGATTTTAGGGAAGGAAGATGATAAAGTGTATGCTTACATCCATGAAGGTCTGGCGGCCATTCAGAGGGATGATTTAAGTTTAGACGAATGGGTAAGCCTTGCCCTCAAATGTGGTGAAGCCGCGCTTAAAGCCATGGAGCTTCTTGATGCCGGAAATACAGGCATTTACGGTCACCCGGTACCAACCCGGGTCCCCCTTGGCCACAAAAAAGGGAAAGCCATTTTAGTTTCAGGACACGATCTGAAAGATCTTGAAGAACTTCTTAAACAGACCCAAGGCAAAGGCATTTACATCTATACACACGGAGAGATGCTTCCGACCCATGGTTACCCGAAGTTGAAGAAATATGAGCACTTCTATGGCCAGTTTGGAACGGCCTGGCAAAAGCAGATCAAAGAATTTTCGGATTTTCCCGGGGCCATTTTGATGACGACCAACTGTATCCAAAGGCCCAAAAACGAATATAAGGACAATATTTTTACGAGCGGTATGGTCGGTTGGCCAGGTGTCCCGCACATTTTCGATTTGAATTTTCAACCTGTCATCGATAGAGCGTTGGCGCTGCCCGGCTTTCAAGAAGATAAAGACGCCGGCGAAGTCACCGTGGGATTTGCCCGAAATGCCGTACTTGGGGTAGCGGACAAGGTTATTGAAGCCGTCAAGAATAACGACATCCGCCATTTCTTTCTGGTAGCCGGATGTGATGGCGCCAAACCAGGTCGCAACTACTACACGGAGTTTGTGGAAAAAGTGCCAAAAGATTGTATTGTTCTAACACTGGCCTGCGGCAAATATCGGTTCTTTGATAAGGATCTGGGAGATATCGGCGGCATCCCGAGGTTGCTGGATGCAGGTCAGTGCAACGATGCTTACTCGGCCGTCCAGATCGCGGTGGCCCTTGCCAATGCCTTTAATGTCGATGTGAATGAACTCCCGCTGTCTCTAATCATATCCTGGTATGAACAAAAGGCGGTGTGCGTCCTGTTGGCTCTGCTGCATTTAGGGATCAAGGGGATCCGGCTTGGCCCCTCTTTGCCTGCTTTTTTGACCCCGAATGTATTGGATACATTGGTGAAAAATTTTGATATCAAACCGATTGCGACACCTGATGAGGACCTTAAGGCTATTTTGGGTTAACCATCCCGTTTGGCATCCAAACTGCCGGTGGTCAGGAAGTTTTAATTCCCAAAATTTATATGCTCAAGTTTCTCAGGGTCGGGGAGTTTTTATTGAAATCTGTTCTTTCTTTAGGATCCTTTAGACACGAGGTTTATCCATCTTAGGCGGACTTATCCGCCTCTGGCGTGATTACACGGTCTGATAAAAAACATTGCCCATGGAACGATTTAAAAAATAAAAACACCCCGACCCCTTATTTATACAACATTAAATTGACTCAGAAAAAAATCGACACCCCTAAAACTGACCCACAAAAGGATTATAACGCTTTTCCCTGCCGATGCTAGTTTCCGGCCCATGCCCTGAAAGGACCTTTACATTGTCATCCATTTTGAAGAGTTTTGTCTTAATGCTCGATATCAGTGTGTCAAAATTTCCACCGGGAAAATCGGTACGCCCGATGGAACCGGCAAAAAGCGTGTCGCCAACGAAGACCACCCCGTCTGTATAAAGAGAGATTCCACCCGGTGTATGCCCTGGAGTATGAATTACGCTTAAGGTAGTGTCACCAAAAGAAACAGTATCTCCTTCTTCCAAGGTTTGATCACAGGGCGGCGAGTTTTCCACTGAAATACCAAAAAACGCAGCATTTGATGAAAGACTTCCAAGCATGGGTGCATCAAGGGGGTGGATAAGGATGTCGGCGCTGGTTGCATCTTTCATCTTCCCGTTTGCGCTGACATGATCAAAATGTCCGTGGGTATTAATGATATATTTTACCTTAAGTTTATCATCGGCAAGAGCAAGCAGGATTCTGTCTGCATCACCTCCCGGATCGATGACCACAGCTTCTTTTGTTTTCGAACATCCACATATAAAACAGTTTGCCATAAGTGGACCAACGGTCAGTTCTTTAATAATCAAAACATCCTCCTTTAAGGTCAAAAGCGTCATTCATGAGACCTATTCAAAATGCACATTTTTGTTCGAGTTCAAGGAAGGCGATAATTTTAACCACATGAATACATTGAGTATTTCGAGGATTAAAATTTTGAGCCTGACGCAGAAATAGGGCAAAAAGGGGCATTTTGCAAAGGTCTCTTCACAAAACCCTCTTTTTTGCCTGTTCTATAAGCTCGACAAGACTGACAATTTTCTGTTTGGGCTTTGAATTTGCAAGGTTTTTAAACTTATCCTCCGGAAGGGATTTTTTTAAATATCCCACCACATCAAAGCATTCCCACCAACAATCAAATATTTTCCAGCAAATGGAATGGTTATCAACGCTCGTTTTGCAATAGGAAAATAAAACAGGTCCACCCAGCCTGGGGCATCTTCGCTCAAGCAGATCTACGTTTTCATCCATTGTTAACCGGTTTCGTTTGTTTTTATGTCAATCTTTATTTTAATTTTCTTTTTTTTAAGGGCTATATGTATACTGTCGAGGATTCCATTGATAAAAGCACCGGATTCTTCGGTGCCAAATTTTTTCCCCACGTCAATTGCCTCGTTGATAGACACTTTTGATGGTATGTCCTGACAGTAAAGCAGTTCATACACCGCGATTCTCATAATATTTCTGTCCACGCAGGCCATTCGGTTTATTTTCCAATTATCGGAAAAAGTCTCGATGATTGAATCAATCTCGGGTTTTGCTTGAATTACGCCTTTTACAAGCTTTAGAAAAAAAGGGCGGGCCTTTTTTGAAGAGGGAAAATTACGGCAGAAACGTTCCAGCAACTCATTTGAGTCGTTTTGGTTCATATCCATATAAAAGAGCGCCTGCATGGCAAGTTCTCGGGACTTGCGACGATTCCCCATGTTTACGCCTGGTCGACGACCTCAATCAAATTTGCCATTTCTATGGCCGATATTGCCGCACTCCATCCTTTATTGCCGGCTTTTGTTCCGGCCCGCTCAATGGCCTGTTCAATGGTGTCCGTGGTTACAATGCCAAATATGACCGGAATTTCAGATTCCAAACTGACCATGGCAATGCCTTTGGTAACCTCAGCACTGACATAATCAAAGTGCGGGGTGGCACCTCTAATCACAGCTCCCAGACAGATAACGGCATGATATCGTGCCGTCGAAGCCATCTTTTTTGCTATCAATGGTATTTCAAAAGCACCGGGAACCCTGACGACTTCAATATCCTCGTCCCTGGCCCCGGATCTTAACAGTCCATCCAAAGCCCCTTCAAGAAGTCTTTCAGTGATAAAGTCATTAAAACGGCTGACAACAAGCGCAAATTTTTTACCCTCAGCAAGGAGCTTGGCTTCAATAATTTTTGGCATATAACTTTCCTCCTGTTTCCATTACCTGAATCTTGCAAGTTATGGGCCCGACAATGGCTAAGGTACAGTATCGACATTTAAAAGGTGTCCCATTTTAAGTTGTTTACACTTTAAATACCGCCGATTGTATTCATTGGGTTCTGTTTCGATTTCCAG
>DNGT01000248.1:0-3433 GCA_003486165.1 Desulfobacteraceae bacterium | reverse complement strand
AAGCACTCCGGCGCCTTCCTGGTCGATCATTTCCATTGCCGTCTGCAACTGATCGCCGCAATCACATCGAAGGGAACCGAAAATGTCCCCTGTAAGACACTCAGAGTGAACTCTAACAAGAACCGGTTTTTCAGGATCAATTTTTCCCTTAACCAAAGCGATATGCAATAAATCATCCACATCATTTTCATACACAACGGCTTTGAATTCTCCTGCAATTGAAGTGGGGATAATGGTTTCCGCCGATCTTCTCACAAATGACTCCGTACGCATACGGTATTCTATAAGGTCGGCGATGGTGCAGATGCCGATACCATGCTTTTCACTGAATTTTTCAAGCGCCGGCATTCTGGCCATGGAGCCGTCTTCATCCATGACTTCACATATTACTCCGGCCGGCTTTAAACCGGCTAGACGTGCCAGATCGATCGACCCTTCTGTCTGCCCGGCACGCACCATCACACCACCATCTCTGCCGCGTAAAGGAAATACATGACCCGGTCTAACAAGATCGGTGGGTTGGGCATCGTCCGCTACAGCCGTAAGAATGGTTGTGGCACGATCCGCTGCGGAAATGCCGGTTGTTACACCGCACCGGGCTTCGATGGAAACCGTAAAACCGGTTTGAAACGAGGACGTATTGTGCTCGACCATCAACGGAAGGTTGAGGGAATCGATCTTTTCTCCGGTCATGGACAGGCAAATCAAACCCCTTCCATGTTTGGCCATAAAATTAATGGCTTCAGGTGTAACCGCTTCAGCAGCCATGGTAAGGTCTCCTTCATTTTCACGATCTTCATCATCAACGAGAATGACCATACGTCCGGCTTTTATGTCTTTAATTGCATCTTCAATGGTTATTAGTGGCATTAATATCTATGATCTCCCAACCCGGATGAACCGGAAATATTTTCATATCATTAAAACTCACAGAATTTATTCGATATTTAAACAAAACCCGTTTTGGCAAGAAACTCCATGTCTAGAGAGGTTTTGACTCCTTTTGTCTTTTCATCATGGCGTTTGTCCCCGACAAAACGTTCGACATACTTTCCTATCATATCTGTTTCTATGTTGACAAGATCTCCGGCCTTTTTAAAGCCGATGGTCGTCAACTTTGCCGTATGGGGGATGATGCTGACATCAAAACTGTCATTGCCGCAATTGTTAATGGTCAGGCTGATACCATCCACTGCGACAGATCCTTTTTGAATCATATAGTGTGAAATGAATTCCGGCACCTTAAATGAAACAATGATCGCGTTTCCTATATTTTGTTTGAGCGTTACGGTTCCAATTCCATCGATATGACCTGAAACGAGGTGACCATCAATGCGGTCAGAAAGACGAAGGGCCCTTTCAAGGTTTAGACGATCGCCGATCTTGGCACCTTTAAAAGTCGTCTTCGCAAGCGTTTCAGGTGAGACGTCGACCGTGAAACGTTTGTCGTCGATCATAACGACCGTCAAACAGGCACCGCTGACACANNTCTATGATGCCTGTAAACATAAGTCACATAATTGTCAATTCAAGATGGTCAATTTAACAATCAAGAAAAAAAACTATTGAAAGGTTGATATCACTCTTCACATTTTTTTAATTTAAGTATCCTTCGACCATGATATCATCGCCGAATCGCCTGACACGAATATCCTTAACCGGAATACAATTATCCATTAACTCCACACCAGGACCCTTACAGATGGGAATGCCGTCATCTCCTCCCAGAATTTTAGGCGCATAGAAAAATATGACTTTATCAACGATTCCGGCGGATAGGGCTGAAGCGAAAACCCGACCTCCGCCTTCGATAAGGAGGCTGGTGATGCCCAACGATCCCAAGAGATCCATAAGCCGGTCGAGGTCGATCAGACCATCGGATACCGGCGATTCAATAATCCGGACACCTTTCTTTTCTAATCTGGTCTTTTTGTCACTTGACACCAAAGGACCGGTGATCAGTATCGTATCAGAATCTGAATGCAGCTGCAAGAGTTTAGCTTTTTCAGAAATTCGAAGGTGCGTATCGAGAATAATCCTGGTTGGATCCAGATGTTTTACATTTTTTGGAGAGGTCGTCAATCGAGTGGTCAAACTGGGGTTATCTTTTTCTACTGTGTTTATGCCCACCATAATGGCATCCATAGCATGGCGGAGTTGGTGGACAAACTGCCTTGATTCTTCGCCGGTAACCCATCTAGAATCCCCTGTTTTTGTTGCAATGCGACCGTCCAGAGTGGCTGCGCATTTAAGAATGGTAAAAGGACGTTTTGTTCCGATATATTTTATAAAAATTTCATTGAGTCTTTTTGCCTGTTTTTCACAAACCCCCACCGTGATACTGATGTCGAGACTTTTTAAGTAGTCTAACCCTCCACCCTTTACACCGGGATTTGGATCATTCATTGCTGCGACAACCCGCCGGATACCGGAAGCGACAACCTTGTCGGTACAGGGAGGTGTACGCCCCGTATGATTGCACGGTTCAAGTGTAACATAAAGGGTTGCGTTTTTCGCCAAAGCTCCGGCATCG
This sequence comes from Desulfobacteraceae bacterium, assembly GCA_003486165.1. GTDB lineage: Bacteria > Desulfobacterota > Desulfobacteria > Desulfobacterales > UBA11574 > UBA11574. The sequence goes on along the minus strand of DNGT01000248.1, from coordinate 900 downwards.
TCAATGGCATTGACTTCAGCATGAGCTTCTCCGGCAGCCTTATGATANNTTTTTGGCGAGATCAAGTGCCATCTGCATAAAACGTTTATCTTCTGTATATGTCAAAATGCTACGGGGGACCCAATCCCTGACGAATCCAAATGGTTACGAATTCATCCTTACTTATGATTGCTTAAAAGATTTTTCAGTTCAGAAACAAAATCATTTACATCTTTGAATTCCCTGTAAACCGAAGCAAATCTTACATAAGCAACATCATCTATCTCATGAAGTTTTGCCATGACTTTTTCACCAATTTTGTTAGAAGATATTTCCTTTTCTCCGGTTTCTCTGAGATCACGCTCCAGCTCATCAAGGAATTCTTCGATAACATTCATGCTGATATTTCGTTTCTGACAGGCCTTTTGGAGGCCCGAACGTACCTTTTCACGGGAAAATATTTCACGACGCCCATCTTTTTTTACTATCATAACGGGAATTTCTTCAATATGTTCATAGGTGGTAAATCGCCTGCTACATAGGATGCACTCCCTGCGTCTTCGGATGACGGCCCCATCTTTACTCAATCTTGAGTCAATCACTTTGTTGTCAATTTCTCCACAAAATGGACACTTCATGAATCCCTCCCTGGTACTATCCCGGATTTTTCATATTTAACTTGTGCCTGTTCATAAATGGTTATCCTGGCCAGACACGAACTCAGATGGACTGGCTTCGATCTTTATAATGTCGACCCTTGCTTCTTTCAACATTTCTTTGGACATGGAATCGGCATACCCGGATGCATAACAGATTCTTTTTATCCCTGCATTGATAATCATCTTGGCACAGATGGAGCACGGCAGGTTTGTGCAGAAAAGTGATGCATCCTTTATTGAGACACCATGATAGGCGGCCTGA
>DNGT01000247.1 GCA_003486165.1 Desulfobacteraceae bacterium | reverse complement strand
TAATGATCCTTTTCCGGAATGAGCACACTTTCGACATATTTGCCATCGCTGAGTTTAAAAAGATACTTCTTCGAACCATCCTGTGATGTTTCGACACGTGCCTTTTCAAGCCGATGGATATAAAAATGTTGCGAAAGTTGCTTTCTGATCTCCTTTTTAACATCGGTCATCACGTCAAATGTGTCTGCCTGTCGAAGATAGATCCATTTTAGGATCTGATTGGCACGATAAGNNCTATTAAATCTTGACATAGCATTATTTTACGATTACATTCAAGGTTTTTAAAATTCAGATTTTATTGGTACTTTTATGTTTGATAATTTAAGCGACAAGCTGAATGCCGTATTTAAAAAGCTCAAGGGGCACGGCAAATTAACGGAAAAAAATATCGAGGAAGGACTTCGGGAGGTCCGGATGGCACTTCTCGAGGCCGATGTTCACTTTAAGGTCGTAAAAAGTTTTATCAGCGGTATTAAAGAGCGTGCACTTGGTCAGGAGGTCATGTCAAGCTTGACTCCCGGTCAGCAGGTCATAAAAATAGTCAATGATGAGCTGACAGAACTAATGGGGGGCATGCTCGAAGACTTGAACCTCTCCGGTTCTGTGCCTGTATCGATAATGCTGGTTGGGTTACAGGGATCAGGCAAAACAACAACAGCTGGAAAGCTCGCCGTTTTTTTGCGAAAAAGGGGAAGAAAGCCTTATCTGGTCCCGGCAGATGTTTATCGTCCTGCAGCCATTGATCAGTTAAAAAAACTGGGTGAGCAATTGTCCGTTCCGGTATTTCCTTCCAGTTTGGAAATGGATCCGGTTCAAATTTGTCAGGAAGCCAGAACAATGGCGCACCAGACAGGATGCGATACCATATTAATTGATACCGCCGGCCGTTTGCATATCGACGAAGGGTTGATGGACGAGCTTTGCCGCATCAAAGATGCGGTAAATCCCGCTGATATCCTTCTTGTGGCCGATGCCATGACAGGTCAGGATGCCGTAAATATCGCCAAGTCCTTCAACCATACGCTTGATATTGGCGGTGTTGTCCTCTCAAAGATGGATGGTGATGCACGTGGCGGAGCAGCCCTGTCTATCAAATCCATAACCAACAAACCCATAAAATTTGTTGGTGTCGGTGAAAAACTGAGTGATCTCGAGCCGTTTCACCCTGACAGGATGTCTTCGAGGATTCTTGGAATGGGTGACATTCTTACCATAATAGAAAAAGCTCAGTCTGTCGTTGACGAGAAAAAAGCAGCCGAACTCGAAAAAAAATTAAGAAAAAATGCGTTTACACTGGAAGATTTTCGTGATCAAATGGTTCAGGTTAGGAAAATGGGTTCTATGTCGGAAATAATTAAAATGATTCCCGGCATGAACAAGATGAAGCAACTCAAAAACTTAGAAGTTGACGATAAAGAGATTATTAAGATCGAAGCGATCATAAATTCCATGACACCACAGGAACGGCGTCAGCATACGTTAATCAAAGGAAGCCGCCGTAAAAGAATTGCCAAAGGAAGCGGAACCAGTGTGCAAGATATAAATAATTTGCTTAAGAATTATAATCAGGTTATGAAAATGATTAAAAAGATAAACAAAGGTGGCATTCGCGGGTTTGGCGCGGGTATGCCGTCGTTTTGAAGGAGAAATTTATATGTCAGTTAAAATTAGGTTGGCCAGGCACGGTGCAAAAAAAAGACCCTTTTATCGAATTGTTGTGGCTGATAGTAAGTCCCCTCGTGATGGTAGATTGCTGGAAAATGTCGGTACATACAATCCGGTGTTAGATCCGGCTGAGGTTGTTCTAAAAACAGAGAGAATTAAGTACTGGATTGATAAAGGCGCAATTCTTACAGACACTGTAAAAAGCCTTTTGAAAAAAGAAGGTTTTTTTGCTAAACTTGCATAGTATCTTTACCTCTAACGCTCATAAGGCAACAAAGGAGATGGATCTATGAAAGAGCTGATCAAATATATTGCTCAGGCGTTGGTGGACAATCCAGAACTGGTTGAAGTTTCAGAGGTAGAAGGTAACCAGACCTCGGTATTAGAACTCAAAGTAGCTAAAGAGGACCTGGGAAAGGTGATTGGGAANNTGATCGGGGCCGAGCTTTTCATCGAACGGACCGCTCTTCCCGAACTCGAAGAAGGCGTCTATTACTGGACAGACATTATCGGGCTCTCAGTTTTTACAACCGATAATCAATACATCGGCCGTGTTGAATCGATAATGGCAACCGGAAGTAACGACGTTTATGTCGTGAAAGATACGAATAAAGAAAACAATAATGAAACTCTGATTCCAGCCATTGAATCGGTGGTGTTAGAAATAGATTTTGAGCATAAGAGGATACGGGTGAATTTGCCCGAAGGATTGTGAAAGCAAAAAGGATGAATTTCGTCGTCCTAACGATTTTCCCGGAAATGTTTAATCCTTTTTGGGAACACGGAATTATCAGAAGAGCAATAGACCGGAATAAAATTCGGGTATCTGCCATAGATATTAGAGATTTTGCAGAAGGAAAACATCGTGTGACGGATGACAGGCCATATGGCGGGGGTTGTGGAATGGTTATGAAACCCGAGCCGCTGGGCGCTGCTATCCGGGAAGCAACTCAAAAGGCACCTTTATCAAAGAAGATTCTGCTAACACCACAGGGGAGACGCTTTGATTCGAGTGTCGCTCATGAATTGTCGTCATCGGAGGGACTTATTTTCATCTGCGGTCGTTACGAGGGTGTAGATGAACGGATTTGTCTTGATTTCATAGATGATGAAATTTCCATAGGTGATTATGTCCTGACCGGGGGCGAGTTGGCTGCCATGGTGATTATCGATGCGGTAACCCGACTGATTCCGGGCATACTCGGTGGTAGGGAATCTGCTGAAAAGGATTCGTTTTCAGGTGGCATTTTAGAATACGCACAATATACTCGACCCAGAAGCTTTGAAGGACATGATGTCCCCGAAATCCTGTTGTCGGGAGACCATAAAAAAATTGAGAACTGGAGGCTTGAAACATCGCTGATCCGGACGTTTCTGAAAAGACCGGATTTGTTTGAGAACAGAGCCTTGAGCAAACAGGAGATCGAAATTCTGAAAAAATGGTGTGTTGATATTGAAAGAATCATACACAACCAATCTTTATATGGCCCTGGTGCACTATCCGGTGGTCAATAAGCATGGCGAAATTATCGCTTCTGCGATAACGAACCTTGATCTTCACGATATATCCAGAGCAGCAAAGACATATGGCGTAAGATCATTTTATGTGGTAACACCGCTTTCTGACCAAAAAGAACTGATTGAAAAAATTGTTTCACATTGGTTAGAAGGAACAGGCGCGACATACAATCCAAAACGAAAAGAAGCGCTGAAACTGATTGTCATTAAAAATTCCTTGAATGAGGTTATAGAGCACATACGTAAAAATGGCGGAGATTCTCCGAAAACCGTAGTAACCAGCGCCGGTCAAAGCCCCCGCAATATAAGTTTTAAACGGTTCCATGAGATGTTGCAAGATGGGTCCTTGTATCTCTTGATACTGGGCACCGGATGGGGGCTTTCAGAAAATTTTATGGCTGAGGCCGACTACGTTCTTGATCCGGTTTTAGGGAATACAGATTACAATCACCTGTCTGTAAGATCCGCTGCAGCGGTCATTCTCGACAGAATTTTTGGGAAAAATAATAAATTACAATTGGGGTTGAATTAACGTGTTATTTTGGAGATGAATATGGAAAGATTAGATCAGCTAAAAAGAGAGATGATTCGGCTTGATTTGCCTAGTTTTGCCACAGGAGATACCGTTAAAGTTCATGTAAAAATAACAGAGGGTGAAAAGGAGCGTATCCAGGCT
>DNGT01000455.1 GCA_003486165.1 Desulfobacteraceae bacterium | reverse complement strand
CATAATTTTGGCTTATTGCATCATTAGGGGTGTTTTCAGAGGTCTACTAAAGGAATTGTCCTCTATCATCGGCGTATTTGGCGGATTCTATGCCGCTTATACCTATTACATGGTGGTTGCAAAACCCCTGTCAAAATGGATTTCCAATACCGGATACCTCAATATATTGAGTTTCCTCATTATATTTTGTGTCGTTTTTCTAATTATCAGCATATTGGGTGTGATCATCAATTACCTGCTAAAACTGGCTTTATTGGGCTGGATTGATCGTATTTCCGGCGCCTTATTCGGCGCATTGAAAGGACTGCTTATTGTTTCAGTGTTGTTAATTGCACTCACTGCCTTTCTTCCAAAGGGCTCACCTTTAATTAAAGATTCCCTGCTTTCTCCCCATATTACGCTAATCTCGGAAAAAATGGCCAAGGTTGTTTCCAAAGATATGAAGCATGCTTTTATGGCCAAAATCGCGGAATTAAAAAAAGTCTGGAAACAAAAATAATCGGCCAGAAGCGCTAAATATAGGTTTGCAAAGGAAAACTGAAATGGAAGTTAAGGTTATCATTGATCTGATCGAGACGTTAAGGGGGGAAAACGGTTGTCCATGGGACAAGAAGCAAACGCCGCAAACCATTCTGGCTTATCTGTTGGAAGAGATATACGAGTTGATGGATGCTGTTGAATCCGGTAACCCTGAAGAGGTCTGTGGGGAGCTTGGGGATGTATTGTTTCATATATTTTTTCTTGTAAGTCTTTTCCGGGAGATGGGTCATTTTGATATCAAGGATGTTGTCGATCTAAATATAAAGAAAATGATCCACCGCCATCCCCATGTTTTTGGCAATGACAACGTTGACAGTGCAGATGAAGTCAGAAAACGGTGGTATAAAATTAAAATGGAAGAAAAAGTCCCTTCTTCAGAGACGTCAATTCTGGACTCCATCCCTTCAAATCTTCCGGCCTTGATGCGTGCTTACAGAATTTCCGATCGGGCAGCCAGAACAGGATTTGACTGGAAAGACATATCCGGTGTTATGAAAAAGGTCGAAGAAGAATGGTCTGAGTTAAAAACAGTATTGAAAAAACAAAAACAATCTCCGGAAGATCATACCCGGGTGGCGCTGGAATTTGGTGACGTTCTCTTTACACTCGTAAATGTAGCCCGATTTGCAGACATTCATCCTGAAACCGCGTTGAGAGATTCCACTAAAAAGTTTGAAAGGCGCTTTAGATATATGGAAAAGCGAATTTCAAAGGGACAAAAGGATATACGATCGGTTTCTCAAGAAGAGATGGATGTTTTATGGGAGCAGGCTAAAAACCTTACTGATTAAGGCGATCTGCCAATACTATTCATCTAAGTATTCAGGGGATATGCTTCATTGCCATCCGCGTGCCTGGTCATTTCAATGACTTAGCATACCTTGGAGAGGAAGCATCTTCTCAATAAATCTTCTGATGAAAATATCATCTATGCTATGAGGTCCGGCACACCCTTCACCGTGAAAAAAACAGTCTTTCCCTCTTTTTCAATCATCCTGAGGTGTCGCAGATTTTTTCTAACTGTTTTTAAATGAACGGTCATTGTCAAATCGTTCCTTGGTTGACGACATATTTTTGCATTATACTTTTTTCGATAATAGGTTGCCGTGTCGCCGGTGGGTTTGATAGTAAAATTATGGATCTTATCTTCAAAAGCGGTTTCAAAAGCAATGGCCATCATTATTTCATCTAAATTCCAGATCTCTTTTTTCCCCTTGTTCCTGTAGTCGATGTCCACGAAAAATCCCACCTCATGTTTAGATCGAAGATCCTTTAACGGCAGAAGAAGAGTTTCGAAACGTTTTCGAAATAAAGTGGAAAAAGGCAATCCGATGAGCGGAGATCGAAAGGCCGATCCGAGCATAATGGATTTTGAAGTGTCAAAATCAAGATAGGCGATTTGCTTTAAAGTATTAATGTCAAACACATCGATCAGACAATTTCCTCTCAACGTGAATACCAGATCAACCGATACGGTTGAATAAACAGAAAACCCCGATTGTTCTAAATCCCGATAATTGAAAATATAGTATATGGAGTCGTTCATCTTTAAGTATAGAGATCACTTTTTATCAGGGCGCCGAATGATAATTTGCCAAAGACATATTTTGTCTTTAAAAATTTATGTGTTCAAGTCGCCTTGTGTTTAATAAAGGTTCCGTTTTGGTATTCTTCAAAGGCCAGTCGCAATTCTTCCTGGGTATTCATTACAATGGGGCCGCGCCAGGCAACGGCCTCGTTGATGGGCTTTCCTGAAATCAGAAGAAACCTGACCGGTTCATCTTCCGTGGATACCCGGACAGATTCCCCGTCGTCGAACAGCACCAGCATTTCGTTTTTTATATAAGGTTCGCCGCTCATGTCAAAATAGCTCTCACCCACCACATCAAAGGTAAAAGGTTTCTTTTCCTGGCAGAAGTATCCTTTTCCATCGATGACATAGGCAAACACCGTATGGCCTGCTTTTGTCGGATGCTTGTATATTGAATTCGCAGGCACACGAATGTCAAGATATTCCGGGTCGATAACAATGTCCCGGACCGGGCCAGGGGTGCCGTTGATCCGGCCGCAGATAATCTTGATCTGCGTTCCGTTTTCCAAGTGTATTTTTGGGATTTGGCTCGATTTTATTTCCTGATAACGGGGACCCATCATTTTGCGGGATGCGGGCAAATTCGCCCAGAGCTGAAATCCCAGCATGATGCCGTTGGGATCGCCTTTGGGCATCTCTTGGTGAATGATGCCGCTTCCCGCCGTCATCCACTGAACATCCCCGGAGTCGATGATGCCTTTATTCCCCATGCTGTCACCGTGTTCCACAGCTCCCTGAAGAACATAGGTGATGGTTTCGATTCCGCGATGGGGATGCCAAGGGAATCCTTTGATGAAATGCTTCGGAATCATTGAGCGAAAATCATCTAAAAGCAAAAAAGGATCAAACAGCGGTGCTTCACTAAATCCTAGTGCCCGTTTTAGATGAACACCGGCCCCTTCGATGACAGGTTTACTTCGAAATACTTTGCGAATATTTCGTGTTGAACTCATTTTATATCTCCTTGAAACTTTTTGGGTTTATCCGGGCTATGACATTGACATTAGGTATGATCTCAAATTCATCTGCCTGTTTTTCAGACCGAACTTCTTGCGGAGATTTTTTCGATGAAAATTGACGGTGGTTTCGGATATGGCCAGAATATCTGCAATTTCCTTACTGCTTTTTCCGTCTTTGATTAAGGTGACCATTTTTATTTCCTGGGGGGTCAGAATAATCTGGGCGTTTGAAAATTTTTGAAGGAGGGGGGAAATAATATCTTTCAGATGATTTTCAATGATTTCAACGAGTGTCTTATTTCTGGGTTTTAATGGAACTTCCTTTAACTTTTCAACATACGGCAAAATCAACTCCTTGACATTGCTCAATACATTTTTTTCAAGCTCCAACTTGTCGTTTTCCCGATGTTTGATCAGTACTTTCAACGCGATATTGGCTTCCTCAAGGCTTTGCTTCTGTTCCTTGAGTTCTTCACGGCTTTCTCTTAACGCTTCCTCGACAAGTTTTAACGCCGTTATATCTTCATGACTGATGATCACCCGGACGGGTTTGGCATCAGACATTCTAATGGCCCGCATGTAGTACCAATGTTTGCTGTAAAGGGTGTGACAGGGATAGTCAAAAAGAAACTCGTTGATTTCACCTTTGATAACCTTTCGAATTCCAGCTGCAACGTTGTGAGCATCCAGTGAATCCTCTCCTTTGGCGGCATCACAGACACTCAGATAATTCATGCCCTTAAAGACAGCGTTTTTCGGCATGCCGTTTTTAACGGAATAGGCTTTCCATGCACGATTGTTCTCAAGAATGACGCCGTTTTCATCCAGAATGGCAATATGTGCCGATAGGGAATCTATCACAGCTCTGGCCAGTTCTTCGGAAAAATTCAAAGGTTCAATATGGGGTTTGACATCCTGCGGCTGGTTTTTCATATGCGTACCCCCTGATTAAAGCAATCAAAATAGGTCTTCTTTTAACTATATTTAGAACATTACTCTATTAGCGAGGGAATTGTAAAGTGGAACATGAAACGCGGGTATGGGTTCACGGGATGTGCTTCCCCGGTTCACTTTGGTGTCAACGTGCCTGATCATTTCAATTTAATCAAATGATGAAGAGGTTATTCAATAATGTCATTTTGCTGGAGTTTTTTTCTCAAGTTTTCAACACGAAGACGATTAACACCGAGGTCTGAATAACCGATTCTGGATACTGAACGAATGTGAACAATGCCGTTCGAGGGGATCAAATGGAGTGTGAGGTCATCAACAAATCGAAAAATCAGGCTTTTGCATTCGGCATGAATATCACTGTTGTCTGCTGAAACTATTTTTGTTCGGGGCAGTACCTCAACCGTTTTTTTAACCATATCCCAGCTTGTTTTAGGATCGTTTTTTAATTTAAGGGGTTCAACTCGGTATTTTGGATTTTTTGCTAATGACGACACGCAATTGGGCGTATCCGGACAATCCAAGAACTCTGATGATTCGCTATTGTGACGTTCCGCAGGGTTCCCGGAACATCCCCACAAGATGGTAACGAACATCAAGGACTTAATGGAAAGCTCGATCATTTTTCTCATTTCTTTGCCATCACCTTTTACCAGAGCCATTTCGCAATCAAAAAACTTATTGAAGCGACCATTGAACATAGAAAAACGCCCCACAAAATATCGACCATGACTACCTTTAACGGCCAATTCTTTATTGTGGCCATATTTGTCAAATCGTATGTTGCGTAAGTGAAAAAACCATACAAACTGCCCCACAACAGCGATTTTCCCAATGAATCTTTTTCTAATGCCGGCACAACAGCAAAAATAAGAATGCCTGCAATGTACAATAGATAAAAGCTGATTGCCGCCGACCAGTTCACATCAGGACTCAGTATAAAACCAAGATGGTTTCGATAAAACTTTTTTGCAACAAATCCCAGCCAAATAATATCAACGGCAAAAAATACCGGTACAGTCAATGCATAAAGTTTTAGATAATAGATTAAATTCATTCTGTCAGCCTTATGACTCACATGGAGTGATACCCAGTTAACTTACTTTAACTTCAAATTTTCTTTAATTGCAAAAACTTTTTTGTTTGGACCAACATTTTAAACATAACCATAAACATTTTTTTATCGCATATCAACATCTGTAGTCTGAATACTTGAAGGGGCGTAGAGTTTTCCTAAATGATCGCTCCATGGACAATCTTTTTTAAAACCGCGTGAACTCGTGGCAAAGGTTCGTAAAGAAAGGTCAAAAATCCATATTCTAAAGATCAATAGGTTGGCCATAAAATCTTTAATTTCTTTTGAAGATGCTATTTGTGCATGCACCTGTTCTTTCTAACGATTCCTGAGCCACTTAAACAGCACCCGCTTTTTAAAAAAGATCGTCCATTCCTCTCTCCGAGCCGAAACCTGAGACTCAAGGATTTAGAAGAAAAACTTCTCGAGGGCTCAAGTGCTTTGAGATAAAAAACTGTTCTGAATGATGATAACAAAACAATAGGTATTACCTATTACTATACGCCGATTTTACTCATGTTGAATATTCTTGAAAAGTGAAAATATTAATAATTATGTTGAGATATTTTATTTACGAAGTTAATGATCTGTTAAAATCAGGAACACATTGAGGAACGGAATAATGAAACATACTGTTTATACTATATTAATGTTTGTAGTCATAGCATCAGTCGGCGTAACACCCAAGGTTGATGGGGCAGAAATCGAAGGTGTACATTTTGAAGACTCTTACGAGACAGACGGGATTCGGATGAAGATCCAGGGTACGGGACTGTTTCGCTACCTCGGTTTTATAAAAGCCTATGTGGGTGCACTTTATCTGGAAGAGGGGAGTTCCGTAGAGGATATTCTTACTGACACACCCAAGCGCTTGGAGGTTGAGTATTTCCATGACTTAAAAGGGGAAGATTTTGGGATTACCACAAACAAAATACTGTCAAAGAATACGAACGCACTAACTTTGCAAAAAATTCGACCACAAATCGATTATCACAACTCGCTTTATGAAGATGTCCACACTGGAGATCGGTATTCATTGACATACATCCCGGGAAGAGGAACAGAGCTTGCACTAAACGGAAAAACCAAGGGAATCATCAAAGGTGCTGATTTTGCGTCCGCGCTCTTTTCGATGTGGTTGGGGGAATTCCCCATGAACAAACCGTTTAAAGATCAGTTGTTGGGGTTAAAATGAAAGTTGAAGCCCGAAAGTCTGTTCCGTTTCATAAAAAGATTGCCTATGCTGCGCCGGCTTATGCCCTTGCAGTGGTGGGAATACCGATTTATGTTTACATACCAAAGTTTTATACGGATATTATCGGGGTCAATGTTGTGTTAATGGGTTATATTCTCTTGAGTGTTCGAATCTTCGATGCCATAACGGATCCGGCAATTGGGTATATTTCCGATCGAACCAAGACGCCGTTCGGCAGAAGACGGCCGTTTATCGCAGGAGGGTCTTTCTTCGTTTCATTGTCAATGTACTTTTTATTTAATCCTCCAGAAGCGTCTTCATCTTATTCTGCCCTGTGGTTCGGGGGTTGTATCTATGCGTTGTTTTTTTTCTGGACGCTGGTCAGTGTACCTTATGAATCTCTGGGCCCTGAAATTACCCTTGACTATAACGAACGGATTTCTTTATTTGGCGTTCGGGACGGTTTTTTGATTGCTGGGACACTCGCTGCTGCAAGTTCGCCGGCTCTGGTGGAATGGCTGTTTAATCTCTCNNGTTATCGGTTTTTCATGGTGGTGTGTACTAACCATAAGAGAATTACCGACTCAGAGTGTTAGCCGTCACCTTGGATTCATTAAGGGAATACGAAAGATGGGTCACAACCGACCGTTTATCATTCTCCTTATAGCCTACACCATAAGTGCCATTGGGAATAATTTGCCGGCCACATTGATTCTGTTTTACGTAGAGTATGTATTACAATCAAAATTGGCGGACTTTTTCCTTCTGCTATACTTTGTTACCGGTATTGTTTTCCTTCCTGGATGGATTTCTATTTCACGCAAGATTGGCAAAAAACCGGCATGGTTGACGTCCATGGCCGTAAATACGGGCGCTTTTTTCGGTGTTTTTTTTCTTGGCCCGGGAGATGCAGTGATTTACGGGATACTGGTGTTTTTATCTGGAATCGGTTTCGGTGCCACCTTGGCGATTCCATCTGCTATACAGGCCGACGTCATAGACTATGATGAATGGTTGACCGGTGAAAGACGTGAAGGACAATATATTGGTTTGTGGTCGATTTCAAAAAAGCTCGCAGCGGCGGTTGGTGTCGGGGCCGGACTTTCAATTCTTGGT
>DNGT01000498.1 GCA_003486165.1 Desulfobacteraceae bacterium | reverse complement strand
CAGATGCCGCAAAAAACACATGATCAAATTTGATGACAGACCATGCTGCTGCCCGGCATCTAACAAAGCTCTGTGAATCCCTTTAAGGACCGTTTCAAATTTAATCCCGCGTGCAGTGTGAGTCTGGGGATCAAAAAATATTTCCGTATGGCGAACATTCTGCTCGGCTGCTTTTTGAATGTAGGCCCAGGTCATTTGATAAAAATCATCTTCAGTAAGCAGCACTTGTGCCCCTTGATAATAGATGTCCAGAAAGGACTGGAGGTCCGTAAAATCATAAGCCCGGCGGACATCGGCAACCGATTCAAAGGGAAGCCGAATGCCGTTTTTGGCTGCCAATTCAAACATCAGTTCCGGTTCGAGGGAGCCTTCGATGTGAATATGCAATTCCGCTTTGGGAATATGGTGAATAAACGCTTCCATTTTCATAGATACAACCACGTCAAGGAGTACAAATCCTACTCGACATTTTTGTACATGTTTATGGATCTGCTTTCTCGTATAATGATATTATAAAAGCCACTCTGCCAACATCGTTACATAGTAAAGCGTACCCCTTGGACACGCACGTTGTCAATAAAAATAGGGCAGGAAATTGCCCTGTCCTTTTCACGCAACACATTAAAATAATAGTTAATTCTTTAGATAATGAAATATATAAAAATTACGAAAAGACAAAAGAAAGAAAGCCCAGAATTTTATTATTTTATTTTTCGTGTTTCCGTGATAAAAAATCTTTTTTTACAACCTTTACGAACAGTTGAGAGGATAAAATGATGGAATGTAACACCGACCAGAATCTTAGATCATGTAATTGCAGTTATGAACCGTGTTCACGCAAGGGGAATTGTTGTAATTGTTTAAGTTACCACCTAAAAGCCCGTGAACTTCCGGCCTGCTGTTTTCCAGATGATGCAGAACGAACTTACGACCGCTCTTTTGAACATTTTGCCCGTCTGGTCGCAAGTAATAAAGTCTAAATTCCCAACCCGGATAGGCCCGTTAGCCTTGCCCCTCCCTTCTTGACAGAGTTGAAGTCATAATAGGTGGCGTTCGTAAAATCCGTTCTGCAATAACCTTCTCGAAACTTTACAAATTTGTTTTATAAATTGTTTCCCCTCCTTGCTACATCCCCTTTAAGGGTTTAAAATTATGCAGCATTTTGTTTATGCCCATTTAAGGCTAAAGAATCCCCACGCAATGCCGATATATCTTGTAAAGGATTGGGGTTGCTTGTGTCATTATCATCCCGAATATTTCATGAAATATTCGTGTTGGGATTAAACATGGCGTTTATAAATCACAGAGCATAACTCCATGGCCTGTTTATACTTGTAGTTAAGGAGATGTATTAATGGGAGCCTATATCGACATAAGATGGTGTGCCTATAAATCATGGAAACAGGCTGCCGGAAAAAGACAAAAAAGACGAAAACTGATTTTAGGGCCGCAATACCGAAATGCTTTGCAAGATGAATGCATGATTGCTGTCGTATTGGGCCATAATGGTCCGCTGCTGGCAAAAATTCTGGCATTCTCTCATCCCTCCGAGCATGAATACTTAAAAGATTTGTTCGCCAACGAAATTGACATCAATTTCAGTAACGGAAATCTTGTTATCTCCAATTGAACACAAACCGACCGTCGACTTTTATCAACCTAATAGCAGCTAAATGAGCGCATGTTTTTCACCGCGCACTTTTTCCGCATAAAACGGGGTTCCCCCCACCTTAGAGAAGGGGCATTAATGGCATATCCTCATCCCTCAAGAAAATATGCCACATTGTGACATTTATTTCTTGACTTCGCTGTATTTATACACATTTTAAAAAATATTCACCTGACTATTTCATAAAAATTTTTCCCTGGTGAAACGAAAATTTTAAGATAGGTTTTTTATAATTTTCACAAACAAAGGATGGACACCATGAAAATACAATCGAATGAAAAAATTGAGACGCTCAAAAACAAAGTGAAGGGTCAAATAGTGCTTCCAGATGATCCGAATTATGACGAGGTTCGGGAGATATGGAATGCAATGATAGATCGCCGGCCGGCTGTCATCGTAAGGTGCGCAGAAGCTGACGATGTTTTGCATGCCATCTCTTATGCCCGTGAAAACGGTTTGGAGATATCCATCAGAGGTGGGGGGCACAACATCGCCGGGAGTGCTTTGTGCGATAACGGCGTGGTGATCGATTTTTCCAATATGACAAATGTAAGCGTCGATGCACAAAAAAGGCGTGCCTATGTTGAACCCGGGGCCACTCTCGGTGATTTTGACAAAGCGGTACAGGCCCACGGATTGGCGACATCGGTGGGCATTAACTCAACCACCGGTATTGCAGGATTGACTCTGGGTGGCGGTTTTGGATGGTTGACGCGTAAATACGGGATGACGATCGACAATCTTGTGTCCGCGGAAATGGTAACGGCGGATGGAAGGAAGATAAAAGTTTCGGGAGATGAAAACACGGATTTATTCTGGGCGATTCGAGGTGGTGGCGGTAATTTTGGTGTCATCACCCAGTTCGAATTCTCGCTCTATCCCGTGGGACCTGAAATATTGGCTGGATTGCTTGTTTTTCCGATGGGCCAAGCAAAGCAAGTGCTCGAAAAGTATCGTGAATTTGTAAAATCAGCACCTGAGGAACTCAATATTTGGGTCGTCCTTCGCAAGGCTCCGCCACTTCCTTTTCTTCCCGAGAATGTTCATGGTAAAGAAGTTGTTGTGCTGGCCATTTTCTATGCCGGCGATATCTCCGAAGGTGAGAAGCTGATCGATCCTTTGCGCAGTTTCGGAGATGCTTATGGTGAACATATTGGTGCTCAGCCATACGTACAGTGGCAGCAGGCCTTTGACCCATTGCTCACACCTGGTGCAAGGAACTACTGGAAATCCCATAATTTCACGGAACTCAGTGATGGCGTGCTGGAATCGATTATCGAATTTGCAGGCAAGTTGCCTTCACCACAGTGTGAGATATTCATTGGACTTATCGAGGGCGCAGCCAATCGAGTTCCATCGGATGCCATGGCATATGGTCATCGGGACGCAAAATTTGTACTGAATGTGCACGGACGATGGGATGAGGCAGTACAAGATGAGACCTGTATTGCATGGGCACGTGCGTTTTTTGAAGCGTCTGCGCCCTTTGCCTCAGCCGGCGCCTATGTGAACTTCATGACTGGAGACGAAGGCGACCGGGTGGCGGCGGCTTACGGCGTGAATTATGCTCGATTGAAACAGATCAAAAAGAAGCATGACCCTGAGAATGTTTTTCATAATAATCAAAATATCAAAGTGTAGAAGTTACGGTTTTGGGTGGCGCGTAAGCCTGGTTGAACTGAAAAAGTGAGCGAATTCCCCGCAGCTTGTCGGAACGCAGTGTAGGTCTTGATCCCTCGGGGTTGGAGCGCAGCGGAAATCCCGCTTCGGGGGCGGTGGGGTTAGCGATCGAATATTAAAAAAAGCAGAATACCCAATAGTCGAAGATACATCGCAGCTTCCTGAAGGGAGCTGCGATCATTTTCGAGGATGTTCCGAACCCTTCGAGTGCTCTTGATCTCGGAACTATAGGAATAAGCCTCGGGGCACGAAGGTCGGGATAATTGGAAGGCATAGCCGAAAACAGCAAACATGATCTCTCAAAAACTTTGACTGCTCAAATTTAATCTAAAAATTTAGATTAAAAAGGCCAACCACCATATTGTTTGGTTGGATATAATTTTTCGAGTCGGTGTGATTGTTATGCAACTTATCCCGTATTCTTTTTTTAAGGTTCCGACGTTTTTAGAAAATCAGATGCGATGATATTAAACCGGGGGCCTTTCTTGACAAATCTCTTAGACTGATTCGTTGAATCACCCAAAGAATTTGCTCTTTTGATTTTTTAATATTAAATATGTGGGGGGTCGGGGAATTTTTCTAAATAGTCTCTTCAAGGATTTAGAAGAAAAACTCCCCGAGGACTCAACTATAAGTAATCAATATATAATAAACCTCGTTGACAACTTTTCACTAAGTGTACATATTTGTTTTTAAAGCATAAAAATTTGAAGGATCAGAAAGCGAAGTCTTACATTCAAAAATATAATTGATAAGAGCATGGAACAATGGCAGAAATCGCATCAATCTCAAGGAATGATTTGCTCATAGAACTGGGTGAATTGCGCCGACAAATGAAAGAAATGGAAACGCTCAAAAAACGTTGCCAACAGGCGGAAGCTGCTTTGAAGGCAATTGAAGAGAGAAACCGAGTACTTGGTGATAGTGCGCCGTTTGGCATCTTCACCACTGACCTGAAAGGGCGCATCACCGGGATGAACCGCAGAATGCAGAAGATGCTCCATTGGCCTGCAAACCAACATCCTGAATCGATAAACATTTTTGAATTTCAGTCTCTGATTGATTCTGGAGTCAGTGATGACGTCCGCCAGTGTTGGCAAACCAAACAATCAATTATTCGCGATTATTCTTGCATTAACGATGATGGAAATTGCCTGGAGTTACGCTTTTACATAAGCCCTGTTGTAGATTCCACTGGTGGCGTGTCGGGTGTCATGTCGTTTGTGGAAAATTTTACCAACTTGAAACTGGCTCAGGCAGCCGCCGAAGAAAGCGAACAACGCTATCGCTTGTTATTCCAATCAGCACCAATTGCCATGATGGAACGTGATGCCTCTGATCTCAAAACCTATCTTGAACAGCTTCGTCAATCAGGTGTTTCAAATCTAAGCCATTACTTGCGTCAGCATCCCGAAGAGGTGCCACGTTGTATGTCGCTCATTAAAACAGTTGACTGCAATGATGCTTTTTGTGAGCTGTTGGAGGCGCGGGACAAGAACGCTCTTGCGTCGGAATTTCCCCTGATGGCACTGGGCAGCGAATTCCAACAGATTGCTGAGGATACTATTCTGATGTTGGCTCAAGGCACTATTCGACGGGAACGGGAACAAACGATTCATACGTTGAAAGGAAACCAGAAAAGTGTCCTTGTTCGAGCTTTGGTTCTTGCAGGTCATGAAGATACACTGTCGAGGGTTGTAATTTCTATGGTGGATATTACCAAACTCAAAGAAGCTGAAAAGGCATTACGAGCCAGCGAGCAAAGATTTCGTGAACAGTCCCTGCGTGACAATTTAACCTCCCTTTATAATCGGCGTTTTCTTTACCAGTCTCTGGCTGTTTTGATCGAAACCGCTAAAAATGCTCAAGCCCAGCTATCGCTTCTTTTCATGGACCTGGACAATTTCAAAAAGGTTGTGGATACCCATGGACACTTAAACGGTAGCTATGTGATTCAGGAAGTCGCAGCCACCATCCGAAACACTCTCGAACCACCGGCTTATGCCGTGGCCTACGCAGGTGACGAATTTGTCGTGGTTCTGCCGGGGTTAGACCAACATCAAGCTGTAAACAAAGCATNNGCTGATCAAGCTTTGTTCTCCGTCAAGAAAAACGGCAAGGGTGCCATCGGTTATTATGAAAACATCGATAAATAATCTGGATGGAATTCGCCTAATGGAGAAACTTGCTTAGAATGAACTACATTCTGGAGCCTAAAATCGTAAATGTGTTATTTTTCCATCTATATGTTATGAAAGGTCAGTTTATCTTGACGTTGGCGAAAAGTCGGTAAGTTGTGTTTTTAGATATCAAGAAATAACAATCTGTTAACTAACGTCGTGACCCGGTTTGCAATTCTGTCAAATCAAGTTTAGTTCAGGATAAATTCTTCGATTTTATCAGCCCTTCACTTGCCCCCTGATCCTTACATTCTTTTAGAATCGCCATTTTTTTGGGATATGGTTCTCTTTTTTTTATTGCTATTATTAAGGTTTTAATATAGCAAATTTAATTATACTCCCACTTGAAATCGGTCGTCTATTGTAAATCAATTTCCTGTTAAAGTTTAAGAGAATTTACACAATATTAGTTACCTCCTTTCTAAAAGAGAAATTTATTGAAGTTGAAGCGGTTATCTATTTTTTTTGTATGTATCTTTCTTGTTTCTATTCTTTCTGTTAATTATTATCATCATGAAAATAGAATCTTTAAACATGATTCTCTTTTTTTTGATACTGTTGATGATAATTCAGATTTTTCAACTTGTGATATATATCAAGTCCTTTTAAATGCTCAATTTATTGCTACAATTATAATAGAAAATAAATTATTCTCGCCACGTATTTTAATATGTAAATTTTTTACCCGTGCCCCTCCTGCATAATCTTCAAGACTTAAGTTACACGACTTTCAAATTTTTCAGACAAAACAAAATACTCCAATTCTCCGAATAGGGATTCATTGGAATGTGTAAAACGAAACGGTATATGAACCATTCGATTTTTAAATGGGGAAACTTTTCAAAATGTGCATGATTTTTTTTAAAAAGGGGCAGCATTAATGTTTTTCCCAAAAGGAATCTCGAATCATCAGGCAAGTTAAATTATCCCCCATAAGTTTTAAAGACTAAATTATATAATCAATAAAGTAGGAGGAAAAAGAATTGTGGAAAACAAGATATGTCAAAACTGTTGGTATTACGCTCCTGCTCCCGTTACCGATAAATTTTTTGAAGATCATGTATCGCTTGAATATTCGCCGTATTGCGAGTTTCATAACGAATTGCCATCTACAACCCACTATAGTACTTGCGAAAATTGGGAAAGTAAGAAATTGAAATTAATAAGCGTTATTAAAAGCTTATACGGCGTATAATTCTCATTTCAAATAGTTTAATGGAATTTAAAAGATGGAGGCCGGCTTCAGGATATCGTTTATCCTTTTTTGATCATCCTGAGGTTTTAGATATATCGATACCGACATTAAATACCCTGGGTGGATAATTGATATGAGCACTAAAAAGATTCTTGTTGTTGATGATAATTTAAGCCAACTGAAATTAATGAAAATATTGTTGGGGAAACTTGGTCATATGACTATTACGGTTGATAGTGCAGAAGAGGCCGAATATCTCTTGAGATGTGGAGAACACTTTTCATTGATTATCACCGATCTGAGAATGCCCTGGTTAAATGGCTTAAACTTTTGCCGCAGGGTGAAAATCTTAAATCCTGATTTAAAGATATATGCATTATCCGGCTATCTTTATAATTTTGACATGAACGAATTAGAGGATGCGGGTTTCGATGGGATTTATCAAAAGCCTATCAGCAAATCGAATTTAGAAGAAATTTTAAACGCCGGTATTTAAAAAAACAGATATAGATCCCCGACAAATAGTTGTGTGCTTAACTTCTGAAGTCGAGATCCTCTCAATTCGACTTTGATCATAGATGTGGATGGCCCTTGCGTATGCCTTCTTTTTCTTAAATTTCAAGGAAGGCGAAAATTTTAACCACAGGAATACATATCGGGTGTTTTGAGGATTGAAATTTGAGCCTGACACAGAAATTGGGCAAAAAGGAGCATTTTGCAAAGATCTCATTATTATTTTCCTTGACACCTCCCTGACTTAAGCATAATAACTTAAATATATTCAATTTTTACGATTCTACATTCTGCATTTAACACTGTATTGTTATTTTCTGGCCTGACAATCAGGTGTCCATCTACAGTATCATTTTTTAATACAAACCTATTAACAACCATACCGTGAAAGGCCATCGTCATTCTCTACAAGTCGGAGGTACTGCTCGTATATCATCCGTATAAGAGTAAAATTATAAAGGTATAGAATTTAAGGTGGCGAAAGAAAAATTGTAGGTCAATGGGGAAATAGGAGGGAGTTTATTTGAAATTAATTTCCAAACATTTAACAGTGAGGGTTTAACTATGGAAGAGGAAAAAATCGGTTTCGTCTCGAATTACTATAGCAAAATATCAGTCGCTGCTGTTGAGATAACGGACGGAACAGTGTCATTGGGAGACACGCTCCACTTTTTGGGGCACACGACAAATTTTGAGTCCAAAGTAGACTCCATGCAGATTGAGCACAAATCTGTAACAGAGGCCAAGAAAGGTGAAAGCGTTGGCGTAAAGATATCTGAAACGGCAAGAAGAGGGGATAAGGTATATAAAATAGTTGCAGATTAATTCGCAACTTAAAGCCTGTTGTCTGCTGCTTATCGCCACGTTATCCAACCTTTGAATACTGCTATAAAAGACAGGGATTTGTAAAATAAAATTTTCAGATATCACAATGTTTATTATCTGGTATAGTATTGGCGAGATTGGCAGAGACTGTCCAAAAACCTTCAATTCATTGTTTTCCCGTTTATAAGTATTTGAAATCATTATAGGCGAAATTGCTAAAATCGGACTTTTTATACTTTTTCGATAGTTTCGCAAGAATACGCACGTTTCTTTTGGTCAAAAATGTGGCAGATATCCATGAAATATCCGTATGCCGATATTGATCCATATTGTTTTAAACAACTCATCGCAATATGATTAATCATTAATGTTGTGCCGAATGAAAAACCGTAGCTCCATGACCAAAAGAGAAGGAGGATGAACATGGGAATGCTCAAAGAATTCAAAGAATTTGCTATGCGTGGTAATGTTGTCGATATGGCCGTAGGTATTATTATCGGTGCTGCGTTTGGGAAGATTGTAAGTTCGCTTGTAAACGACGTAATCATGCCGCCAATCGGTTTGCTTTTAGGCAATATCGATTTTTCGCAACTGGCCATCACGCTAAGGGAGAAGACAGTTGCGGCAGAGGCAGTTACAATCAAATACGGTGTATTCATCAACACCGTCTTGGATTTCGTTATTGTGGCCTTTGCAATCTTCATGGTCATCAAGCAAATGAACCGTTTCAAAAAGAAAGAGGAAGCATTGGTCGCCGAACCAACGACAAAGGAATGTCCGAAATGCTTCACCGCCATTCCTATAAAGGCGATGCGTTGTCCGAACTGCACTTCAGAGCTTCAATCCGCATAGAATTGCGGTACAGCAAGGCGCTCCACCGAACAGCTATCTCACATCCGCCTTATTGCAATTGGACTCATCGTCGGGCAGACTTTTGCTCTGGAGCTGTTGAATAAACGGTTTGAGCAAGGAGTGCGTATAGCCAAGAGCTTGATAATGAATCAATGAACACAAAGCGGGGCGAACCGAAATATATCGGAACCTAACAGAATTGAACCAGGGGCATGTATGTCGAAATAATCGGATGAGCCGACTATCCAAACATTTGACAGGAGGCACTCATGGAATTTAAGGCAAATACGGTGCTCATCACGGGCGGTGCGACCGGGATCGGATTTGCACTTGCGGAACAGTTCGTTCAAGCGGGAAGTAGCGTTATCATCTGCGGTCGCCGCGAAGATAAATTGAAAGAGGCCCAATCGAAACATCCTCAACTG
>DNGT01000111.1 GCA_003486165.1 Desulfobacteraceae bacterium | reverse complement strand
GTGGCACCAACGTGGATTTCAATCCTGACCCTGTGGACGAGGATCTCCAGACATCCGCCGGTCAAGAAGACATTTTTCTCACCAAGATCAATGCCAACGGCAGTTACGACATTACCGTGACCATCGGCGGAACCGCTTCTGATATTGGCCGGTCCGTGGCTGTGGATAGCAGCGACAACGTTTACATGACGGGATCTTTTAGTGGCACCGACGTGGATTTCAATCCCGACCCTGTGGACGAGGATCTCCAGAGATCCGCCGCTCAAGAAGACATCTATATCACTAAATTCAGGTTGGTCGGCTTTGTTGTGACACCCACCAGTGTGACAACAACAGGAGCAGGAGACACGGCCACTTTCACTGTCAGGCTTTTAAGCGAGCCTACTGCAAAAGTGGACCTTCCAATCAGCAGCTCCAACCTCTCCATCGGGACGGTTGACCCATCGAGCCTGACTTTCATCCCTTCAAACTGGTCTGGGGACCAGACCGTAACGGTCACCAGCCTGGTGAACAGCAGCCAGACCTACAGCATCATACTGGGTGTGGCAAGTTCAGATGATGTTGACTATGTTGGCATAAACCCGACGGATGTAACGGTGGTCAATGGTGGCAGTGACCTGGGGAGCGGCAGCGGCTGTTTCATTGCCACAGCCGCCTATGGTTCCCCTTTGGCGTTGCACGTTAAAGTATTAAGTAGATTTCGTGACCAATATTTGCTCACCAATGGAATTGGCAAACGTTTTGTTCGTTTTTACAATACCTATTCACCCCCTATGGCCGATTTTATCAAAAAGAATGATAACTTACGGGCGATGGTTCGTTTTGGCCTTTTACCCTTAATAGGCGTAAGTTGGCTTGCAATGAAGATAGGCCCGGTGTTCACTATGGTGCTTATGCTCTTTTTCAGTATTGGATTGATCGGACTTATGAGAATTGTAAGTTTAAAAAAAAGATAACTCGAGTTTCGTACCCAAATATTTTTTAAAAGCCTTTGGATCAGCGGTCTGAAATAAATTTCGTAAAGTAAAATATTTCATTCTGTATATTGATTTGGAAAACGGACACCAAAAAGGTTTGAGAAATGACCAAGCTTAAGAAAAAAGAAAAAATTGATGCCAAAGAAAAGTTAAAAATATTTGGGCCGGCGATGGTGATTGCAATTGTCGGATTTTTGGTGACCTATCAGTTTGTTGCTCCTGCTCCTCCCCGGAACATTATCATTGGCACCGGTTCCCCGAAAGGCGCTTATTTTGCCTTTGGTAAAAAATACAGTGAACTTTTTGCCAAAGAAAACATTGCGCTTGAAGTAAAAATAACCGCCGGTTCAGCAGAAAATCTCAAGCTCCTTGAAGCAGACTCGGACGGCGTGGATATCGCTTTTATTCAGGGCGGTATGGGCACATTGGCCAAAACCGAAAAACTCGTTTCACTGGGCAGCCTCTATTTTGAACCTTTGTGGATTTTTCATCAAAAGGACCTCACATTACATCGACTTTCCGATCTAAAGGGGTTGCGTGTCGCCGTCGGTGAGGAAGGGAGCGGCACTAAGGTTTTAACGATGCAACTGCTTGGATTGAACGGAATCACTGCGAAAAACACTCGGCTTCTTTCATACGATCCTGTACAGGCTGCTGAAAGGCTTTTAAAGGGCGAGATAGATGTCGCCTTTTTTGTGACAACGCACCGTTCGCCGTATCTTCGCCTATTTCTGAAATCAAAATCAATAACACAAATGGGGCTCCAACGGGCCGAGGCGTATGCACTCCGTTACCATTACTTGCATGTGCTGAAATTACCTGAAGGTGTGATCGATTTTCAAGACAACATCCCTTCTCGTGATCTCACCCTGGTGGCTCCGTCAACCCAGCTTGTGGCGCGATCGGATTTACACCCGGCCTTGATCGAGTTGTTTCTTCAGACGGCCGAAAAAGTCCATGAACCAGGCGGTGGATTCGAGAGGCGGGGAGAATTTCCCGCGCCGAAATATCTTGATTTTGAGTTGAGTCAGGAAGCAAAACGATTTTATCAATCCGGTCCCCTTTTTCTTCAACGTTATCTTCCTTTTTGGGTGGCAAATTTTCTTAACCGCATGAAAATCATGCTGCTGCCGCTAGTAGCATTGTTGTATCCTCTTTTTAAACTCATGCCGCCCATTTATCGCTGGCGAATGCGATCAAGGATATATCGCTGGTATTCGGAATTGGAGACCGTGGAATCTGAAATAAACAGGGAGGATTTGACCGTAAATCTTGATGAATATTTGTTAATACTCGACAACCTGGAAGATAAAGTGTCAAATATTTCTGTGCCGTCCGCATACTCTGAAGAACTATACTCTCTGCGGTTGCATATCGACATGTTGAGAAACAAGCTTTATAGGGCTCGCGAGAAAGAGAAACGAACCAAATAAACATTATATTTGCCACTCAGTTCGAAGTTGATGAGCGGGGAAGGAGCTATTGTCGCTAACTTTTAAAAATAAGGAGAATGTCGTTGTCGGGGTCATTGCGGACACCCATGGTCTTCTTCTGCCGGCGGCGATAAAAGCCCTTAAAGGCGTTGACCTGATCATTCATGCCGGAGACGTCGGCAATACCGAGATCCTGGACGACCTGAAATCCATCGCTCCAGTATTTGCCGTCCGGGGTAATATGGATAGGGTTGAAGGTCTGAGGGAGCTTCCAGAAACCGAGGTGATCGAAGTTGGTGATGTTCTGCTGTATGCAATTCATGATATCCACAGACTCGACATTGTGCCGTCGAAAGCTGGTTTTGACGCTGTAATCTTCGGCCATTTACATTGTCCGTCTGTTTCCGAACAGAAGGGAGTGCTCTTTCTGAATCCAGGAAGTGCCGCACAGCCCCGTCGTAATTTTCCGGCGTCTCTGGCCTTACTCCGCGTAAGTGGTAATTCAATAAAGGCACAGATTGTCAACATCGGTGATGGATCGTTGTGATCTGGAAGCGAGGCCTTTGTAAAACCCTCTTTCATAGTGGACGACCCAGTTGTATGATAAAGATCGGACCGGTTTCGTCCAAACCGTCAGGCTGCTTCAGCGGCCAGGCGAATCCTATGCGAAAGGACGATAGGTTGCCCCAGGCGATTTCCAGGGAGGTGATCAGCTCAAATCCGGCGCCCACCAGAATATCGTTGCTGGAAGGACGGTCACTGGCAATCCCGGTATCGACAAAGGTGCCCAGATAGATACGGTGAAAGTATAGAGGCAGGGTTTTATATCCGGCCTGCAGGTTGACCAGCGGCCAAAGAACCTCGATACCGGAAGTGATGGCCTGACCGGCTTCCAGAATATTAGAGTCGAATCCACGCAGAGGAAACAAGCGGGTAAGACGCTGAGTAAAGTAACCTTCCGTAACGTTTCCGCCGATTCGGTAAGTGGTATGCCCAGGGATTAGGTCTCCCCAGGTTTTACCGGCCTCGAGGTGAAGCGATGTGTAGATGTGTTCCCCGAACCAGAGCACGCCGCCTCCGAACAGCGATTGGCTGCCTTCCGTAAAAACATCGAGGTTGACCCATACGTGGTGACGGCTAAAGGTTTTCTTCAGGCTGGAAGCGACCCAGAATTCGTCCTCGGATGGCCCTGATCCCTCGAGGGGTTCATAGTTTCGTCCATTCATTGAGAGTTCGATTTCCTCGATGCCCCGCGGTGTCCAAAAAAAGCTGAACTCATTTCGGGATTCATCGACAACCTGATTCAGCCGGGTCGCATAGGAAAGGGGATAACGCGTCAGCCGACCCCCGACATCATTGATTTTTCCGCCCAATCGCCCGGAAAAAAAATCAGTCCCTGAAGCATAGCGCAACCCGGCATCAATGGTATACTTTTCTGAGACATCACGGCCTTGGGTAACAACGCCAATCTGAAAGTCCGATCCGTCGTAGAAGGCATCGGGCACCAGATAATTCGGGAGGATACTTTTAGAGGGTGTGTATGGTTTGGCGTTTAAAGAAAATTCTGATTTTANNGGGTCAGCGGTTGCATGCGGGCGTCGTGGATTTGAAATCGGCCCGAAATATTGGAGGCAAAAACCAGGCGGCCCTCTTGAATCCAAGGATCTATCTCCAGGGAAGGCGATGTGGTCATCCGGTGCCAGGCTTTTTCATAGAGCCAAATGTCCCAGTTGCCGTTCTGATTGGCTGACACGGCAATGCGTCCCTGCTGGTCCATAACGGGACCCGACATCTGAATGACACCCGGCGGTCCGGGAATAAGGGCAATCGCATCCAGCTGAGGGCCCAAAAGGCGGGTTGTTAAAGACACCTTGCCTTTGGGCAGCAGCATCAGATAAGGACGATGACCCTTTCGGGTGACAGCCACACCCTCAGGGCCTGGATCCCAGACGTGATCGAGATCGTATGGCCAGGATGTATCGCCCTGTTGCTCAATGAGTCTGGAAATACCTTTGTCGTCATATTCTGATAACCACAGGATCTTATGCGCATCCATAAATCCATAACGGCTCCGGCGTTGCAGCTTTATTACACCGGGATAGATGCCGGAACGATTCCAATAGATAAAGGGGTCGGGCCAGTATCCGGTGATATGCAGACCTTCGTTCGTATGATTTCCAACGTGGTGTTCCATTTTAAAGCTTTGCCAGAGAGCGCCCCAGGTGGTTCCAAAGGCTTCTTTGGCTTTCAAATCAATTTCAATCGGGATAATGCCGCGTCCGTGCCTTTGGATGAAATCCAGGAGGCGATCCCATCCGTATTTTTTGTAAATCCAGAAGACAAAAGGCCGGCCGTAGATGATATAGCCATAATGTCCCGGCCAAAGCTCGGGATGGTTGCTGACCAAATCCAGGTCGGGAGGGGGGGTGGTTCCGAAGATTTCGGCCGAAATGGGATCCAGCAGGGTTTTGTCTTGGTACAATTTGTAAAGCAAGGCGCAGAGGCCGTCTAAAATCCACTCCGGCAGGACAATATTCGGTGAAATGATTTCGCCAAGCACCTTATGCACCTTGGCAGGGATGCCGTCACGAACACTGAATATGGCCTGTAAACAAAGACCTCGGAAAAGAAAATAGGTCCAGGGGTCCGACTCGGTATAACCGTCTTCCATTACGCCGGGGGCTCGCAGGGGGATGCGGATCTCGCGATGAGGAATCATGTTTACACGCACTTCAGGTAAATCTAATTCCTCGTCCAGAACCACATGCAGGGGATAGTGAATCGTTAAGTGTTGATTTGAGAGGAAAGCGACGATTTTCTGAAAGTTTTCAAGCAATTGTGCGGCAACTTGATCCTCCTTCTCAGGAAAGTAAAGGTGCAAACCGTCTTTTTCAACCAGTTGCAGTGCCCATCCATTTGCAGTTGGAAATGTGAGCAACAGCATTCCCAACAGCAATATTCGCTTAATCAACTCCACAACGCCTCACATTTATTTTCTGCTGTTTTTCGGTGCCACTCCAGTTGGCATCCAAACCGCTGCTTCCCGATAAAGATGTTGATGGAACTAACAGAGAGATTCTGGATTGTCAATCGTTGAACTGCAACGGCAAGCACATTCCCCGTCCCGCTGCAGGGTGGGGCTGCGTGGTTGGCCCGCCCAGTGTAATCTTTCGAAAAAGATCTGCAAAAGGCATTTAACTGGGGCGAGCGAATATAAAATTAACAGAATTCCTTACAGTCTCAGATTCCCTGTGGCTTGCTGCAGGGAGCTTCAATTCTAAGGTTCGCCCAGTAGTTATGATATCGAACCGTCAAAAACAAATTAATTGATATCTTAACCCTGCTGCTTTGGCAAATCTAAATTTAAAGTTTAACATGGCCTTGTGATACACAAACACTTGTTAATATTTGATTATATATATTTGATATTGCCAGCTTTAAACCATTGACACTATAAATGAGTCATAAATAGTCTCTATCAAGCCTTATCGTTACGATATCATCCTTTATTGAGAGAGTTACTTTTGTGTTGACCTGTGCCAAACACCCTGATATAAAGTTTTTAGCGTTGTACACAAACGTTATTTAAAAGCGCTTGAAACAAGCGTTAATATGAAGCGTTGGGGGGAAAGGTATGCTGACAATAGAACAAAGGCGACAAACAGATAGAAAGCGACGGGAACGCTGGCGTAAAAGAAAACTAGAACAGGGGTGCAAGCAGATTCAACTCATGTTGACGCCGGAAGCCCAGACAATTTTAGAGCATGTGAAATCTCGAACAGGTGAGCCTTATGTCCAAATCATTCACCGTGCAATTTTAGGCCTTGATAAGGACCTTCCAATCCCACCTTCTAAAAATAAGGCACAGCCCATAATTTCAGAAGTAAGCAAAGCTCAGATAAACGACCCGGGCAAAACAAAGTCACGGAAAAAAATTTCAGACCCAAAAAAGGTCAGTCAACAGGACCAATTAAAATTATTCTGAGGATCAGAAACCTGAGGCTGGACCGATATACTTATCCTGCGATTTCAAAAACATTCAATGTTGGTAGAATATGGGCCTCAAAGGGTAAGGTAAAAGGTAAATGATGTTCATGATCGGCATCACCTTTCAATACATGCAAAAAAACCAATACTCGGCACATTAGGGCACAAAATGGATAGAGAAATCATTCCCCTCTTAAAAAGAGTGATTTTTAAGTTATATTATTCTCATATCTTACGGATTTAAAGAGGTCAGATTCGTGTGATCACCATTAGGTATCTGCACTTTGTCTCTTTTTCAGATATGTCTTTGGAATACAGAATATTTGCCCATGGTCGGATTTCAGATCGATCGCAGATATTTAAAATATATATAACGTTGGCTTCGTCTGCTGGAAGCGTCTTTTAGGTGACACAAAACCAATCCTGCGCTTACTGTCTTTCCCGGTGCTCACGCAAGTGCAACCGCGACCGCCATACCCATTCCGTAGAACAGGTGGTTGGCCAGACTGGAAAATGGAGCCCTAATGCCTTCGGGAGACCGCCTGCCAAACACTCCAAATCCCATGGAAGGGAAGACGAAGAAGTAGGAGGCTACAGTGGTCGCGACGCCATAGGCAAGGGCCCATATCGGTGAGGCAGGCCCTCCGACCAACAGATCCCAACCGAGCACATAAGGGAGCGCGAGGCTCACTCCGATGGTGTAGTGCGTGACATACCCGTAGAGCATCTCGTTTGCGACCTGTTTCATCTCGCTTGGATGCCCATAGCGGAAGTGCCCGTTTGCCCAACCCACGGCCATCCTGCCGATCATCCCTACGTCGATTTTCGAGATCATCCCATTTCGGGAGAAGAGATGATTCAAAGAATCCATCATCAACGTCCCTAACACTCCGGCCAAGACTCCCTTTACGATAAGACCCATCTTCACTCCGATGCTCGATTATTCGGTTTCGGCATAACTCTTCTCTTGATTCTAACAGAAAACTTAACTTACGCCAGCTCTATTTAAATATTTAAAGCATTTTTTGCATCCATACCGTATCGAATACCTGTCCCTTTTTCCTTCCCACATTTTTGAAGCGTCCGCATTCAATAAAGCCGTTCTTTCTATGAAAGTTTAGACTGCCCTCATTCAGCGAAGATATGCTTGCAAGAATTGACGAAATACCTTTTTGTTTTGCTTCATCGACAAGTTGATTCAATATTTTGCTTCCAATCCCTCTTCTTGTATATTCGGGCTTTATGAAATACGTAATTTCTGCAGTCTGTGAAAATGTCGGAATAGGATTATGGGCGCGAAGCATTCCAAATCCGAGGACTTTACCGATTTCATCTTTTACTGTAATGGTGGGATACCCATCAGACATTTCCAAAAATTTATCGAAAAATTCATAAGGAACTTTTGTTTCGGGATAGGCTGCAAAACTGTTTTCAATGTAATAATTGAATATATTGATGACTGATTCTCGGGATTCCAGCAACATCGGTTCGAAATGGAAATGCATTCTGTGTGCTCCTTTTTCTATTATGCTCTTACTGTGCAAGCGGCTTAAATCACAAGTTATAGAATAAACCCGACAGAAAAATGGTTTCTCTAAACTTTTATAACTCTATGTCTTCCATATTTGCACATAACCAGGTTATGCTAACGACCACGGTTTGTTGAAATAGACTTGGCGAACCATAGACGCTTTTGACTCAGCCCATTTTTCCAGACCCATTTTATTGATCAAGCACAGATTAAAGACCTTGGTATTATGCGGCAGAGTGTCTGCTTTGTCAGCATAGGGATGAAGGTTGTCGCAGGGAAATTCTTCACAACCCCCGCAAAATTTTATCCCCCTGTCTTTGGAACATTCATAGGCTGCGCACCGATGTGCTTCACCGAAGATATGCTTCTGCAGCGGTATTTGGCCATTATGGTTGCGGCACCCACGGCAAAGCATTATTTCTAAAGGAATATTGAGTTCCTTAGACCAGTGTTCAATCTGGTTCATTGCTTTCTGGTCCTTGTGGGCTAAAAAGAAGTGACAGTTGAAGCAGTCCAGACCGCAAGGGGCGGTCATTTGAAGATAGTCCATATCTTCCTCCTTTCAGGAACAACATTAATTATAAAAGCTCCCCTTTCTCCTTTGCTGTTTGCTGATTAACAAGACGTTTCGATATGTGGATATATAATTAGTATTGTTAATATCGCACCGTTGGGAGGTGTAAGCCATAAAATCTATCCTTCGATCGTTTAAACTTTGGGCACAAGTTTCTCATATGCCGAGAGGAAGATGAGCACCATTGCCCGCAACCGAAATTTTTACGGTCATTGACAACTGATTTTTTACATTTTGAACAATTTCTTGTTATCTCATCCTTAAAGAATTCGACCATATGTCCGCAGGTTTGGCATTTAACATCGAATATTGCATCAAAACCCCAATCGATAGTGTTATTCCCAGTACATTTCCGCATATTAGAAACCCTTAGAGAATGGATGGTTTTTGTGTTCGGATTTTCAGCCGTCTCTTTTTGGTTGTTTGTTTTTAAATGCCTTTTGCAGCTTTTTAAGAAATCTGATTGCTTCGGCTGCCTCGTCCTCTGATAGAAGAGACATAATTTCGGTGCTTGATTNNGTCATACGTCGATCCACAGGCGCGACCGCAGAACTAATCAAATTCTTTTCCAATAAAATACTCACGATTTTCGATACATTAGATTTCTCGAAGAGAAGCTTCTCACCTAGCTCTTTTTGATTGATCGGTCCATGCCAAACAATTTCATTTAATACGCTAACCTGTTGTTGTTTCAGACCAAATCGTTGGCAAACCTGGTTCATTTCTCTTTGAAGGAACAGGCCACATTTTAATAACAGTTGAACGATGAGCGTTTCCTTTTCAGGTGGCACAGGATTACTTTTTTTCATGCTTGGCGTACTCTTTCAAATAAAAATATAGTTTCCATGTCAACTAATATCCTATAAAAGTTTCCATGTCAACTAAAATTTTAACAGGGCAGATCCTTCGGACCCCAATGTTCACCACTTGAAGTATCACCCTCATTCATCAACGAGGCAGACTCAAAAAACACGGCAAACCGGTTGAAACTCAGACCACAATATGTTGATTTCTTCTGGCTCAATGCATGGGAACGCACATCACTTTTGCGCTGCTTCCAGCCGCTTCAAAAAGAGAAAGTAGTTCTTGACTTTGGTTCTGATAAATGTTTTGTTTTTTCATGGGTGGAGCTCCTTTAGTTTCTGCAGCTGCTTCATTGCAGACTGCCCATATATTATGTCACAGGTGAAAACCCGATGGCTCATTAAACAGGGGAGCTTCACCTATTTTATTTGAATTAATGTGATTAGGGGGAATTTTAGACTTGAAATCCCCGAGCGGCAGAGTTGGGGAGGCTCCGCGAGCTCACCTAAAAGGCTCGCTAGCCTCCCCAACATCTACCTATCGGAAAGGTACCAGGTATCAGTAATTTGGCTCATTAGCGATAAGTTGGTATCAAAAATATTGGAATAGGTCAAATCCGTGTGGTCACCTTTACATATCTCAGATTGTCCTATTAATCAGGTCATGGAAAGCCGTACCTACTCCGGCAATCCCGCCTTTCGCAAAGCACTAAAAAATAGCTCTCTATCAACTTCTCTCTTATAGGTGACTTTCTTTTTATATTTTTCGAGAGAAAATTTGGGTTGTATTCTGAGCACTTCATTGGCTTCAGTCCGAGCTTTCTCATCATATCCTGACAAACTATAAACTACAGTCATCATTATGCGGGCTAATAGATCATTTGGTTCTTGATGAACTGCTTTTTCACACCACTTTTTTGCTTCCTCGTATTGCTCTGTATAAGCAAAAGACAATCCTAAGCTCCATAAGTAATTATTCGGTGGAATAGGATTAAGACGCATCGCTATCTTGTATTCCGGAATGGATTCCTTCCAACTGCCGGCAAAACTAAGTGTTTTGCCCATCAAAAAATGAGCAATAGCCGAATTTGGATTAAGGGCCACAGACTTCTCTGNNTCTAAGGCAATGGCTTCCTCTGCCAATTTTTTTGCCAAAGCATTGCTCTCTGGATTGATCTTATTAATAAGCTCATTTGCCTGCAGGTACTTTAGATAGGCTTCAAGGTTATTTGTGCCTTTTGAAGCAGCTTTAACCTCCTCTCCCTCAGTCAGCTTTACCTGCATGGCTGTGATAATATTTTTCGTGATCTCATCTTGAACGGAAAAGATGTCGCTCAGATTCCGGTCATATCTTTGCGCCCATAAATGATGCCCATTAAGCGCATCAATCAATTGGGCAGTTATGCGTACCTTGTTTCCGGCCTTTCTAACACTCCCCTCTAAAACATACCGAACCCCTAATTCCTCACTAACTTGTTGAACCTTTACAGGTTTACCTTTGTAAGTAAATGTTGAGTTTCGAGCAATTACAAAGAGTTTTGGAACACTGCTAAGTGCAGCGATAATCTCTTCTGTGAGGCCATCACTGAAATATTCCTGATCAGGATCGCCGCTCAGATTGTCAAAAGGTAAGACTGCGATGGAAGGTTTGTCAGGCAACTGATATGCCATCTTTTCCACAGATGCAGGCTCTACTGATGGGCGTCGCATATAAAACTTCCAAATTCCCACAGCCACGGCCAACACAAGGATAGCAACCATCCCAACAAGAATTGATGTTCGCCGTATTGGAGCAGGTTTATCCTCTTCCGNNTCCGATAAAATCATATCCATAAGGGAGCTTAGATTCGATGTGATCAAAAGCTGTCTTGGAAATGCAAATACCGCCTGGTTCTGCCAAACCTTCCAGTCTGGCAGCGATATTGACGCCATCACCATATATCCGGTCACCTTCTTGTATGACATCTCCGAGGTTGATGCCGATACGAAACTGCATCTTCCTATTCTCGGGTAACTCGGTATTTCGAGAACTGATCTCTTTTTGAACCGCCACAGCACATTGCACTGCATCGACCACACTGGCAAACTCGGCCAGTAAATTGTCGCCCGGAGAATCTACCACTTTTCCTCTGTGCTGCTGGATAAGGGTGGTCATCACCTCCCGGTAGGCTGTTATGGTTCGGACAGTAGCTTCCTCATCTTCACCCATGAGGCGGCTGTAACCTTTGACATCGGCACTGAGGATTGCGGTGAGCTTACGTTTGAATCCTCGGGTATCCATGGATCACCTCCCCAATGGTTTAGAGGTAACAAAATTGGTTAGTGCCATAAAGAAAAGAGCTTTAACCCAAACAACAAGTTTCGAATGAAATTTGCCTTAAATCAGTGGGAGCATAAAATTCAGGTGGGCTAACATTTATTCATAATATAATAAGATGGGAGGGGTCAAGGTTTTAATAAAAATACGGGAAGTTAAAACTTTCGGATGTCCAAGAAACATCTTATTCTAGATCTTGAATGAACTGAACATGATTTTGTTAATAATTCAAGTTCCCGTCATCAATAAAAGATTATAAGATTCATGGATATCTGAGATATTCTTTCATTATGTCAGGTCTGGCATTGGTTGTTGAGATTATCTTATAAGAATCGGATTTGTCAAAACTAATGCTTCTACCCATAAAAACAACTCTGCCTGACTTATGATATGGTATTATGGTATCTCAGAAATTTCAGGTGCTTGATATTAGGAAGAAATTGCAGGTATCGGTATTTTGGCTCATTCGAGTGGAGTTATCACAGGTTTCATATTGGACAACATCACCTCGATATATTGTAAGGCCATATAAATAAGAAAATCGTGAAATTCTGCAACAATCCTTGCTTTCTAATTCATCGGTCTGTATGATTTAACACTAATTGCCTTAGTGTTTAGGTTTCGTATTATATTTCATCAAAACCAAAAATTGATGTCTGCATTCTTTTAATACCCGCAAGTGCTCTTTTACTCAGGTTCATATAGACTCTAAGATCTCGTTCTTTCTTTTTATATTCTCCTACATCCTCTTCTGACCAGAAGAGTAACGACTTTCGTCAGAATATGTCCACAATGCTTGGTTCTTTTGTATTTGCAAGGGGCACTACCGGCAAGCAGAACATAGGATCGGATCCATAAGGCACATTTTTAATATTCAGTTCGCTGTCAAGTGCGATCTCTATCTGTCTGCCGCTGTTGCCGCATTTTGCATTAATAATAAAAGACAATTTCTTTTTTTGTAATCTCCCATACACGAAGGGAGCCGCGAATGCGTCAGCGCCTCAGGCGGCAAAAAATTGCTCTCCAGAAGAGGCAGTCATTCTAAATCCCGTGTTTTCAAGGGAAAGAGGATAAGCCCAATTTATCCCCTTGCCATCACTTCGATAAATGAATGTTTTTAAGTTTTCAAGTTTGTTAATAATTTTATTCACCTGATCAGTAGGTATCCTTAATTCGCTGGCGATCAACTCTTCTGTGATAGGGTCTTTGACAACCGCCATTTTCATAACGATAAAATGATGGACTTTACGCTCCTCTTTTGATAAAGAATCTGCATTTGCTTTTGCATTTTTTTCGACTTTCCTTGCTCCTTTACCTGAAAGTAACGGCGGTATTCGCATCATAAAACCGCAAAACCCCATGTACAATTTATGTTTCAGATCATTTTTCATGGATTTACCCCACAGACAATTTGTTCAAAAAACATTTTATAAACTCAAAATGGCATCAATATTTTTGGTCAGATTTTGATTTGTTCGACAATAACGATCAGTTTGGATAACGGCACATAGCGCTGACTTTTATAAATTATGGTGGATTCCACATTTTGCGGTTTGCACAAAAATCGAAAAATTGAATATACATTGAGATTGTCTTATAAAAAACGGTCTTGTCAAAATTACAGATGTCTTACCATAAGTACAACCTGAAACCGAGTTTCACTCAATACATATATCTTAATTCTTACAGAAATGCAAAAAAAGGCAAACCCAATAAACAGATCAGCTCACTTGTTAATTTCCTTTAAAGTATGGCAAAGTTCATCTCTTCCCTAATGCCTCCGTAATTTTATTTTGTACCTCTGAAAAATTATCATTGGTAACTTGGATGGGATTACCGATTTTCAACTTTATCATAGACAATGGATACGATAATTTTTTTCGATCCCAAGTATTAAACTCAAAATAACCTGATGAAATAAATTGCATTACCACAATTGGAACTCCAGTCTGCAAAGACATATGGAGAATACCCTTTTTGAGTATAAAAGGAGGGCCATTTGGTCCGTCAGGCATCACAACAGTAGAATAACCTCTTTTTAAATATTCAACAACCTGGTCCGCTGCTTTACGACCGGAATGACCGGTAGAACCCAGAATTATCTTTTCAATCCCCATCAATCTAAGCAAAACATGACATGGCTTCATATACCAACTGGGATGTTGCATAAAGGCATAGTGGCCACGGCCGAGAACCGAAAAAATACTGGGTACTGCACATAGTGTGGCAAGTGGCACAGAGCTATGCCAATGGCAAAAAATGTGATTTGAATGTTCTTTAAGGTTTTTTTGCCCCGTAATTTCCACTTTGATTGTAATTCTAAGTATTAAAGTGAAAAAAAATAGTATAGTCCCCATTCCGTAGCCAAAAAGATAAAATATGGGCTTGAGGACATGAGGGATATTATCCACTCGATATCGAGAAAGGATAGATTTATTCATACCCTTCACACCTTATAAAACATGTAAACAGAATATGACAAAATTGCCATACAGACTTAAAAATAGAGATTTAATGGTCGAAGAGGTAGATCAATAATAATCAAAATTAGATAGCGAGAAGTAAATTGAGAATGAGATGGCAGAGTAAGAAATATCTCACGATGGAAACTGATTCGAGAAAGAGGAGTTATTTCAAAAGAGAGTCAATTTTAATATCTATTTTATAGCCTTGATTGTGTCAATAAAATAAAGA
>DNGT01000148.1 GCA_003486165.1 Desulfobacteraceae bacterium | reverse complement strand
TCGGCCCAAAATCTTTTGAGATCGGAAAGTGGCATGTTCACGCATCGGTCCATACGTTCAATTTAGAAGAGCCTGGAGAAGGCATTGTCACCATCACCAAAAATACTCTCGATAAGCCGATCAGCGGCGGATTTATCTTTTTCAATACCACGGTTGTTCCCCTTCGGGATTTTTTGACCGGAGACGAAATCATGTTTGAAAAAGATATAGCCTTACGATCCATTAACTTTATCACTGTTTTCCTCAGGGGAACCCCCGGAGCTTCGATAACGATAACGATCAATGCAGGAGGAACCCCTTCTCTGCCTCCGGAAGTCTCCTTCTCAGCAGATCCGCAGACCATTTCGCTGGGAGAATCCAGCACCTTGACCTGGAACGTTTTCGATGCCCACAATATCAGCATCGACCCGGGTATCGGGAGTGTTGATCCAAGCGGGTCTTATGAGGTCTTTCCAACCGAGGCCACGACTTACACGCTCACCGCTGTTGCTCCAGGCGGAACAACCATTGAAAGCGTCACTGTTTCCGTTAATCAACCTTTACCCACTATGAGCATCAGTGCCGATCCGGAAGCTATTCTTTTGGGTGAATCCTCCACCCTTACCTGGAATTCCACCCATGCGGATACCTGTGTGATCGACCCAGGCATCGGATCGGTTGATGTGAATGGTTCTATTTCCGTTTCACCCACGGAAAGCACCGCATACACCATTACCGCCATTGGCCCAGGAGGAACGGCCTCGGCTGACGTCACCATCTTCGTGACCGATCCCAATGCACCCCCGACCGTCACCATAACCCCGGCTTCGGCCGGCATTCCTCAGGGTGAATCGATCACCCTGACCTGGAACTCTCAAAGAGGACAAAGCGCCTTTATCGACAACGGTGTCGGCAGCGTACCGGTGAATGGTTCGACCACGGTTTCACCGGACCATACCACCACCTACACCATCACGGTGACCGGTGTCACCGGCTCAAACAGTGCACAAGCAAAGATCCAGGTGACGGGCAATCCAGCACCTCTGCCGGAAGGGTCTTTCGGCAAACAATATGAAGATCTGATTCCAATCGATGCTACTATTGCAGAATATGATTCTAAACGGTTTTCTTTGATCACCGGCCTGGTTCGTTCCATTGGCGATTCTCCCATATCGGATGTTTCGGTGACGCTGCACGATCATCCGGAATACGGCACGGTGCCGACCGATGCACAGGGTCGATTTTCTCTACCGATTGAAGGTGGAACGACGTTAACCGTTGTCTATCAAAAGGATGGATTTATCACCGCCCATCGGAAAGTCTATGTGCCCTGGAACGACACAGCCATTGCAGAGACTATCCAGATGATTGCCCAAGACCCGCTATCCACCACCGTTACCTTTAACGGCAACCCGAACACGGTGGTGACACATCAGAGTACACAAGTCTCTGACGAATTCGGCAGCCGGTCTGCGACCATGGTATTTACCGGAGACAATCATGCCTATCTGATGGATGAAAACGGCAACGATGTACAGGAACTGACCACCATCACCACCCGTGCCACTGAGTATACCACTCCTGAGTCCATGCCGGCCATTTTACCTCCAACGTCTGCATATACATATTGTGCAGAATTTAGCGCGGATGGCGCGCAAAGGGTTCGATTTGAGAAACCGGTCATCACCTGGGTGGATAATTTTCTTGGGTTTGATGTGGGGGAAATCGTTCCTGTTGGGTACTACGATCGGGACCGGGGTGTTTGGGTACCCTCGGATAATGGTCTGGTGGTGAAACTACTCGATACGGATGCCGACGACATTGTGGATGCCTTGGATGCCAATGGGAATAATCAGCCCGACGACCTTAATAGCAACGGATCATTCAACGATGAGGTGAAGGGTTTGGATGATTCGGCAAAATACCCTCCAGATTCCACTTTTTGGAGAGTGGCTGTAACCCATTTTACTCCTTGGGACCACAACTGGCCTTATGGTCCGCCCGCAGATGCCATACCTCCAAACCCTGAAGGGCCGCCAAAAGTAGACCAGAAATGTGTCGAAGACTGTCAAAGACGGATAGGATCTTTCGTAGATGAGAGAGGGCGTATTTTTCATGAAGATATTCCCATCCCTGGTGCTGATATGACAATGCACTATGCAAGCAACAGAGTCCCGGGCTACGTTAATGGGATTTCTATCCCGGCAAGTGGCGATTTTATTCCCGGCAGCCTTAAAAGAATCATCGTCAGGGTACAAGTTGCAGGTAGAACATTTGAAAAGACTTTTGATTCGCTTCCCAACCAGAAGGCAGACTTTGGCTGGGATGGGCTTGACTTTTTAGGAAGAGAGGTTGCTAATCCTACTGCTTATGTAAGTATTGGTTTTACTTACGATATTGTAATGTATAGTGCTTCGGATGAATTTGAGCAGGCATTTGCTCAAGCCGGGGATGATATTACAGGAATCCGGGGCAGGAAGGATGTAACCACCTGGAAGCACAGCAACCTTGTAATACAAAGCCCCAACCGAGAGAAGATCGGAACCATTGCCCAAGGCTGGACCTTGTCTTCTCACCATTACCTTAACCTTATTAATTCCACCACACTTTACAAAGGGGACGGATCGGCAATCAATGATAATGTAAATGTAAAAAATTTATTCAAGGTAGTGGCAGGCGGGCTCTTATACCCTACAGGGGTTAACATGGATGCCTCAGGCGACCTTTATATATCGGACACAAGCAATAACCGTATTCAGAAAGTCGATACAGACGGCACCATCACCACTGTGGCCGGAGGTGGCAACGATTCTGGTGACGGTATTCCAGCCACAGATGCCAGATTATCTTTTCCAACCAGTTCTGTCGTAGATGCCGCAGGCAACCTATACCTTACCTCTTCTTGCCGCATTCGAAAAGTCAATACAGACGGCATCATCACCACTGCTGCCGGCAAAGGGCCAGCCGGGTACAACGGTGATGGCATTCCTGCCACAGATGCCCTTCTGAATGATCCATATGGAATTACAATGGATACCTCAGGTAATCTGTACATAGCAGATACAGATAATCACCGCATTCGAATGGTCAATACAAATGGCATCATAACTACCGTAGCCGGCAATGGAACCCCTGGCTTCACCGGCGATGGAGGTTTTGCCGTCGAAGCCCAAATTGATCATCCTCGTGATGTGGCTGTGGATTCTACAGGAAATCTTTATTTTTCAGACAGCTATAACCACCGTATTCGGAAGGTCGATGCAAGTGGTATTATAACCACGGTGGCAGGCAGCGGCCCTTCCGGCTCTTATCTTGGGGAATACGGCGGTGACGGCGGCCTTGCTACTCAGGCAAGACTTTCTCAACCATATGGTATTGCCTTGGATTCTACAGGAAACCTTTACATTGCAGATACTTTCAACAATCGTGTTCGCAAAGTGCATACAAACGGTATCATCGCCACTGTGGCCGGGAATCCCTATGGTATTTGTACGTTTGGAGTTTGTTTGGATCCTTTGGACAACCTTTACATCGCCGATTTCGATTATCATAACATCAAAAAAATATCTTTCCCTTCAGTCTTATCTGAGTACATAACTAGTGGTCATGTTGTCTTTGGTGAAAAGAGAGTGGGATATATCATGAATAAGTCCGGCCTACATGATGCAACGATAGACCTTGATACTGGTATAACTTTGTATGAATTCAGTTATGATAAAAATCAAAATCTGATCTCAGTTATCGATCAGTTTGGCAACCAGACCACAATCAATCGGGACAGCAGCGGTATGCCTACTTCAATTACCTCTCCCGATGGGCTTACGACCCTGCTATCCATAGATGCCGACAACCATCTCACCCGCATCATCTATCCGGATGGGAGTATCTACAGTTTTGAGTACACCTCTGACGGACTGATGACAACTGAGTTCGAACCTGAAGGAAATCATTTTGATCATACATTCAGCACTACTGGACAGCTATCGGATGTATCTGACGAAGAAGGAGGTCATTGGAATTACACAAGGAACGTATATGAAAATGGTGATATACTTACAGAAGTAAAAACTGGCGAAGGGAATGTCATCTCGTATACAGACCATACCGATCCCATGGAGACCTATACGTCCACTATCACAGATCCTACAGGGGCCGAGACATTGTTTACCCGGTCTGCAGACGGGATGATCGTTACCAAAGTTCTCCCCTGCGGTATGGACCTTGAATTCCTCTACGGAATCGATAATCAATACAAATTAAAATATATTAAGGAAATAAGAGAAAGCACGCCTGATGACCTTCAAAAGGTGACAACAAAAAGTAAGATTTACCAGGATACAAACGGTGAAGGTACGCCGGATCTGATCACCGAAAGAGTGACTTTTAACGGAAAGATCACAAAAATTGTACACAATACTCTTCTGTCCCAAAAGACAGTGGCATCACCTGAAGGAAGAACGATAACTTTGAATTATGATCGTTCGACTCTATCGACAGAAAATATGAGCATCCCCGGTCTTTATGATACATCATACGGGTATGACGCCAAAGGCAGGTTGACATCGGTCACAACCAATTCCCAGCAAACCGCCTTTACCTACACTGCGCAAGGTTTCCTCGAATCCGTTACCGATCCCGGAGGATATACTACCACGTACACCCACGATCCTATAGGTCGTACAACCGGTATCAGCAAACCGGATGGAAGTTCTATTGGGTTTACTTACGACAAAAACGGCAACATGACTGTGCTGACGAATCCATCGACCATCGATCACGGTTTTGGGTATAGCAAGGTCAACCTGAACAGTTCATACCAGACGCCTTTAAGCGGCAGTTACAGTTATGTGTATGACAAGGACCGAAGACTGAAACAAACCAACTGTCCTTCCGGAAATCAGATCAACGACATCTATAACAACGGCAGATTGGAGCAGATCCAGACCCCGGAGGGGAATATCGATTTTACCTATCTTTGCGGCACCAAGGTAGGATCGATCAAAAAGGGAACGGATTCGATCACCTACGGCTATGACGGAAAGCTCGTAACGTCCGAAACCTTGAGCGGTATGTTAAACCAGTCCCTTGGCTACACCTATAACGATGATTTTAATCTCACCGCTCTAACCTATGCCGGTGTGACCGAAAGCTACACTTACGATAATGACGGTCTGTTGATCGACGCTGGAAGCTTTACGATTTCTCGCAATGCCGGAAACGGCCTGCCGGAAGCGGTGACAGGTGGATCACTGAACTTGAATCGTATGTTTAACGGTTATGGAGAGGTATCGGATGAAGTCTATAGCGTTAGCGGGCAGAGTATTACGTCATGGAATCTTGCTCGTAACAATAATGGTCAAATTACAAACAAATCAGAAACTGTCGGCGGCTCAA
Source organism: Desulfobacteraceae bacterium (assembly GCA_003486165.1). GTDB lineage: Bacteria > Desulfobacterota > Desulfobacteria > Desulfobacterales > UBA11574 > UBA11574. The sequence goes on along the minus strand of DNGT01000148.1, from coordinate 12,005 downwards.
CTTCAAATTACATTTACGCCTATGATGCCATGGGCCGGCTTTTGACTGTGAACAAAGACAGCACCCTGGTTGAAGAATATCAGTATGATGTCAACGGCACCCGAATTTATGAAATGAATGCATTGCGGGGGATTACCGGAAGGAATTCTTCCTACGATGACGAAGATCATTTGTTAACTGCAGACTCCGTAATTTATTCTTATAATCTGGACGGATTTTTAGCGGCCAAGACCGACGGATCAGATGTTACCACTTATGACTATTCTTCCCGAGGGGAGCTTTTGAGCGTGACGCTCCCTGACGGTCGGATCATTGAATATATACATGATCCACTTGGCCGCCGCATTACCAAGAAAGTCAATGGTACCATCACCGAGAAATACCTCTGGCAGGGACTGACTCGGTTACTGGCAGTTTATGACGGTTCTGACAGCCTCCTCATGCGCTTTGAATACGTCGACGGACGCATGCCGGTGGCCATGACCAAAGGCGGTTCCACTTATTATCTCACCTATGATCAGGTGGGTTCTATAAGAATTGTTGCCGATGCATCGGGAAATATGATAAAAAGGATAGACTACGATTCCTTTGGGAATATCATTGATGACACTGATCCGGCTTTTGAAGTTCCGTTTGGATTTGCCGGAGGGCTGCATGACAGGGATGCGGGACTAGTTCGATTTGGACTCAGAGACTATGACCCCGATACAGGCAGGTGGACCGCGAAAGATCCGATACTCTTCGCCGGAGGCGATACCGACCTATACGGATATTGTTTAAATAATCCTATTAATTTGATTGACCCAGATGGCTTAAAAGGCGGGATTCTTATACCAATAAGAAACTTTATTAAAAAGAACATCCGTGGAGGAGATGTAATCGCACCAATAATTGAAAAAGGTTTATCAATTCCAACCTCTGTCTCTGGTATTTTAGTTTTTGACTTTCTAAATCCCAAAGAGGCAGGAATCGGTGACGAATCTTTTTTAATTTATCAATGGGAAAAAACGCACTATCCGGAAGATAGTAATTCAAACATTCAAATACCATTAATAATAGATACAATCTCAACAACAATTAATGACACGGAAATAAAAGCTGTGCCATGCGACAAGTAATCCAAAAAACGAAAACAGATAAAGAAAAAGAGCCAGGATATATATTGAAGATATTGTTGTTTTGGACTATTTTTATATTTATCGTATTTATTGTGAAAAGAATCTTTGGCGATTCAAAAGAAAATTTTGATTTTATAATAAAAAATATACTGTCCTTCGTTTGTACAATAATTCTTTCAGGCACTCTGTTTCATTTTCTAAGTGTAACATCATTGAAGATAAGCATACCAATAATTTGGATTTTAACAATTATATTAATTATTGCATAGTATGAACCCCAATAGTGCTTTCAGGTTACATCTTGACGTATTGTTGCCAAAAACAAATTCTAAGTCTAATTTTTAGATTGCTTTGGGCAACCGCCCGTCATTCTTCGACCCTATTCCTCTGACCTTAAAGAAGCAAAAGCATTTCTATTTTCAGTTTCACATCCTTTGTCGAAATGCACAACAACCTCTGCAGCCGTGCACATTTCTCTGTTCAAATGTGTGTTTGATTTTCTTCCTTAAATCNNGTGTAACATTGGGCTTAAAGCAAAAGGCCCCATCGCTACAATGTAGCACCCCTTTAACATTCTTGACTTGTTATGTTAACTATACGAATAAACATATAATTTCAAGATAGTTGCTTTAACCTTAGACAAAGGAAGAGCATATGATGCTAGCGGGAAACCCATTTCTCACATAGAGAGGTGGGGTTTTGTATTGCGGCTGGTAATTGATCCCATTATTAAATTATTGACACGTTGATAAAATATTCATATCTTTTTCTCATAAAAATAAAGGAACATTGAGGAATTTGGGGAAAATTAAGATGCGTAATTTAAAATTACTCTTTATAGTTCATTTTTTCATTATTATTACCTTGATTATACCTTCATATGGTGCCGATGTTGCCAAAATAGCTATATTAGACCCTCAAAAAATTCTTGATAAATCGCTACTTGGTAAAAAAATGAAAAATGAACTCGAAAAAATCGGTGCCGATTTTTCTGCTGATCTTGAAGCCAAAGGAAAGGAAATTCAAAAACTGCAAAATGAACTCGAAAAACTTTCTTCATTAGAGAAAGCCTCTTCGGTCGAAAATACGGAAGAATTTGATAAAAAAACCCGTATGTTAGAAATAAAAATTTACGATATTAAGCAACTGGAAAAAAAATACCAAAATGACTTTAGAAAAGAAGAAATAAAAAGATTTAACTACACAACTAAAATTATTCAAGAAATTCTGGATGAAATAGGAAAAAAGGAGGGATATCTTTTTATTAAGAATAAACGTGGAACCCTTTATTTTCCAGAAGATATAGACATTACAGATAAAGTGATAAAACTATTAGATGCTCGGCATAAAAAAGACGAGGTTAAAGATAGTAAAAAGAAGCCATAACCGAACAACTTCATCTTTTTCTTTAATATTCAGCAATCCAAAAAAACATTTGCGATTCTGTTTGGGAAAAGCATAAGAATCAACCTTTTTAAATTCAGGATGTAATACTGAAAAATCTTCTCATCCATATAACTTCCTACCGGTTCTTAGCGAAAAAATAAATACGAATTCCGTATGATTTTTTTTCCTATTTTTTAGGCAGGAATTTTTGGTACTTTGGCAATAGTGTATCTAACTTATTGTATTAGATCGTCCATTACTCGGGGTAATTTTAGGAGGGAAATACACGGAAAAATTTGATTGTCTGTGGCTCCTTCGGGGTGTGAAATGCGCCGCTTGAAAAGTGCTAATATCATATTTTCCCAGTGTCAGGTTAATTAATCCTATTTTTATAATTGTCGAAACGTTTCTATCCAATAATAAATTATGTACTCAGATAAGGTCCCAAATCCTTTTCAAGTGATTTTGGATCGAAAAACTGTCCACCAACATTGTGATCGATGATCCATTTTACTGTGACGGGTGTATGGATTTCTGTTCTCGTTGGATTGTCTAAAGTAAATTTCAATTCAACTGTATCATTTCTGGAAATATAATGTGGCTTAAGACTGGCAAATCGGATTCCGCCTAATGAAATATCTTCAATATTTATTTCTCCTTTTTCATCTTTTCCCTGGATAAAATATTCACCAGCAAGCCAGACTTTCTTTCGGTGATGCTTTCGAAATTCCAAGGTGAGCCGAAAAATTTCGCCACATTGGCATTTGGCCTTCAAACGTTTATGCGTATCCCTGAAATCCGTGACATCAATATTTTTCTTTAATCTGCATTTAGGGCAAATTATAATTGCTTGACAGTTATCGTCTACAAAAACTTTTTCCATTTATCATCCTCGTAAGTTCAATAAAAAACCCATATAATAATGAGTTACAGGGGCAAATCTCCTTGACACTTTGGTATCGCTCTTTAACTTAATGAAAAACTTTATCTTTATCTGTTAATTTTAAACCTAACGCTAAAATGATTTTTCGTTTTGTTTTAATTCTGCATTTCATACCTTGTTCTATTCGTGAGATTGTGTGAGGTGAAATATTGGCCCTTCTGGCAAGTTCAGTCTTGCTGATCAAAAAAGACTCTCTAATTTCTTTTAAGGAATTTTTGTTCATTTTTTTAGGCCCCAATAAGCCTTCAATATCACTGTAAGAGATAAGCCATATACACAGTAAAATCAACCATGCACCCAGCGCCCCAAATGGCTACTGTTGTTGCCATGACCAATAATGTACTCACTACGACTTTCATGATGACCGCCTTTCTATTTGTATATGCAAAAAGCGTGCAAATTTAGTTTGTTTCGACATGCCATATTTAAGTTTGAGTAATATTAGACAGTTATATTTACTGAAGGTCTAATTGGCAGGGTTGATTTATACCAAAGTGTCTAAAATTTTGACGTATACGACAAGATATTTATGGAAAAAATTTTATAATACGAACCCCGCAGGATAGGCAACGGTAGTGACAGAATCTACTGTAAACTCCCATATATTCTATAATACACATACCTCCCACCGGGTGGGACTTGCCAATCCTTCCGAAAGTGAGCACATCTCATTATTAATAGTGATCGAAGATGTGGCCGTTACTTTTCCAAGGTTGACATTGGCAGAGGTTGGCTCACTGTCTTGAGGGCCCCTCCTTGTTCGGAATATTCGTTTTCGTTTTGCGCCTCGGCATATGATTTAAATTCCCATAAATTCCAGTCAATATCGTTATAACCATCAATATATAAGTTTGTTATTTGGGCGCCTGCGCCGGCAATCAATGCGACCAACGCACTATGGTTCACGAAAATGAATAAGAAAGACATGTACACCCCAATCCACACATAGACACTTTTTTCATGGCCACCCCCTCCTTACAAAGGACGACTTCTAAAAAAATTATGAGCCAGTGTGATCGACTGATTGGATGAAAAAATAGCTTGATTTTGTTCTGGTGCTCTTAAAATCTTTTAAAAAGCAAAAGAGGAAAACCTCATAAAAGTATTTAATCAACAGAAAGATATTTAAATATCTCTGAATAAGCCTTACAACCTATTCAAGGAGATCCAAGGAAAGCATATTAAGTGTAATATAAGCATTTTAAGTAAGATTTGTGTAAGTTCTCAATAAGTTGTGATTTATGAAATTATTATATTGACTCAAATCTATGGTTTATTGAGATGTTGCGTATGCTGAATTTAACCTCTTGAATTTTATGCAATACTGAGCAATATCGTTCTTGCTTAAAACACGTTTTTAGTGTAAAAATGAAATGTGAAGCTAAAAATTATCAAAACAATTTCTTTTTTCATTATAATCATTATGTTAATCTTGCCCAACGTGTCCTGCGGAGATAAACAAGAAACCGCCCTCCCCCCACCTTCTCCTGAACATTCAGATAGCTTCACTTTTTTCGATATCGGGGAAAATACAATTATATCAGGCAAGGTAAGAGAGGAATTAAATAAGATTTTAGGCGATGATGCTATTGAACCCAGAAATATTATCGATTTGGAAATAAACTATGAGGGTTTCTTGAAAGAATATTTCGAGGATCTTGATAAATTAAACAAAAAGTTGAATTCCCCTCTCGGAGAACGGGTTGAGCATAATACGGTTAAACTGATGTATCGCTATATGCAAAATAAAAACAATTCTTTTGAATACGTCGAACTGGTCTATTCAGAATATACTCGAAGACCTGTTTTGATAAAAATCCATTTTAAAAAAGATGGGTTGAACACCATAGAGACGCTTAAACAAAAATACGGTGCTCCGGAGAGTATAAAATGGGGCGGGGAAACCTCAAAATCGCTTTACTGGAAAAAGAACAATGACTTGCTTATTCTATCTTTTGTTCCGGATCAGTTTGGAAGGCCGAAATGTCAAATTATCATTTACTTCAAAAACGCATTGGAAAAACTGCTAAAAGACGAACAAAAGGAAAAAGAAAAAACAAGGGGTGAACGAACCAATTCAGGCAAAACCGCTTTTTAACTAAAAATATCGTGAAAACAAAATCATGAATACCATTGACACAGGATCTCATCTTTTAATGGGTGCCATTAGCTGCACCATTTAAAACAACAATTTATATACAGATATCATATTTTTCTGGCGTTCGGTTAAGTAAGGCCTATTTTCTCTCAGGGTAAGCTAATTCTAATTCCCAAGAACGTAAAAGAGGTGGTTGAATATCTAAAACAAAATAAAAGGTGTTGGTATAGACAATATGTTTATCTTTCCCTATTTGATTCTTTCTCATATCGTAATAATATATGAGGCTTGGCCAAGGATCTGGTGTTTTTGTTCCCATAGTCATTACTGAAGTCCTATCAGGCGAACCAAAGATAGCCTCAATTTCTTTTTGGGTCATTCCAACCTTTATATCAAGTATATTTTTAGNNCTTCTATCATCATATGCTTTTCCTTGGTTTAAGGTTGAAGCAGCTATTTTGAAATCACATGTTTTTTCTCATATCCAACCTAACTTGTCAAGGATATTACAAAAATTGCTGCGCTATAACAGATGTGCCTTCGCAATTTTAGAAACCCTTCTTAAACTCATCAAAAACTTTGTAAGCCATTAACCCCGGTAAATATCGTACCTTCGGACACCGTATTCCAATACAGGCGAAGCGGTTTGAAATTATACCCTGATAGAGGGCATCCAGCAATCCTTATGTCAAACACTGACACACGCCACATCAGGTTCAAATTCAATTTTCAGGTATGATCAACGCTTATAAAATCTAATCCACGGATCGCCATGCACAGTTTTCTGTGCATCTATGCACAGTTTTCTGTGCACTTTAAATCCCATTTCCCATCTAAAATTCCCTGCACTTTTCAACAAACTTCTTACAAACCACCATCAAATAAGGATCTTTACCTGCCGTATATGCACAAAACATCATTTGGCACATATGTTGAATAGTATTTCATTAAATCCTTTGAATCAGGAGTAAATACCATGAAATTCAACATTATGTTCGTTGACGATTCCACTAGCGTGCTCGAATCCCTGCGATGGATGTTCAAGGACGAATCATATTATCTATTTGCTTTTGACAACCCCCTTGACGCCCTTCAGGTAATAAAAACATTAGAGTGGGCCGTTGTAGTGGCGGATCACTCCATCCATAATATGGATGGTCTGGAATTTTTGAAAAGATTTCAGGCACAGTCGCCCCGCACAATGGGGATAATTATGACCGGCTATAATGAGATCAAAGAGACATTGGATACCTTATCTCCTGGTTGCGTTTATCGATTTGTCAAAAAGCCCTTGGATGATATTGAAATTAAACAGGCGGTGAAGGCGGCGATTTCAGATTACGAAAAAAATACAGATGTCAAAAGGCAGGCAATTGTTTGATGAAAATGTCACAGGAAGGTCATGACGTATTAATGGGTGTCGAGTATTCATTCCTTCACTATTTAAAAGGATCAAGCATGTAAATTAAAAAGTTCTTAGTTTCTTTAATATTCTGCAGCCAACCCTGAATAAGAATATAGGCAACAATATGAAATTAGAATGCCCTTTCTTTAATACAAAGTATCGTTTGACCGGCATGCTCCCCTTGATTCCGTCCTAAAGGACGGGGCTTGCAGGTAGCATGTCGGTCAAGCAAGTCTCGATATTGATACAGTCTACAGTCTGCCTTTTTTTCGTCTCTCTTTGTAAACAAGGTTTAATTTTTCTATTATGGCGTCCGTCACAAATTCATGGATAGGTATTTCCTGTTCAGCACAAAAGGCATTTATTCTTTTAATCAAGTCTTCCTGCAGCACGATATTTATCGGCTTGGTTTTGGCTACTTCTGATTTCGGTTTTTTCATGTTGCCCCCATTTTGATTTCAGGCAAAGAATTGGCCATAAAGTTAGCATCAGCAGGGCTTTTTCTGAAACCCCCATGACGTGGATGTCTGAAAATTGGTTCTTGCAAACGTTTTCTAAACTTTATCCTGAATCCTGAAATATGGATCAAGGCGGTATACCCTGATTTAATCTTTGATTTTATATTACCAGTATCTGCATCTTTTACAATAACAATTGATAAACAGATATTTTTTTCTGGGGCCAGTTCAAGCAAATCTCATTTTTGACCACTGTCAAATCATCTTCATCCACCGACAGATAATTGAAGCATTCTCTTGGCCCACAATTCGATTTTTTCATAGATACAGATTTTTCAAAGCATGATGCACATAATTTTTTTCGATATGATAATCTTTTCGCTGCATGGGGTGGATTGCTGATTTTAAAAATCAAGTTTTTTTTGAAATTGCCGATGATATTTAAAAGGAATCGGATCGATGAATAAACCTAAAAACAAAGCAAATACATCTCATCTGCCAATTCATCAATTAGCACTCAAGTTTGAAACTGAATTACCGCCACATGGTTTTGCAACCTGTCTTTCATGTAAAACGATGAAGGACCTTGGCATTAAGGGCTTCAACAACATTCCCGGCAATTGCCGTTCACCACAGCAAGAAGATTCCTGGTGTTCACTATTACACTTGGTCTTCACCATTGCCTATAAATAAAAGGATAATTGTATGACCGTATCTTATTTTTATGGCATCCAACCACCAACGTACATAATGTTAACCGTTCTCATAACTAAATAAGGATTTTAGTAATGAACGACCGGACAACAAAACGGAACAGCATCGTAAGCCGTATTATAGATGGTTCTGTCACGATCGATTCTGTCAAAGACTTTGAAAATTTGCTTAAGGCCTTTCCAAAGGATCCGTGGCTCCATCGATTCTTTGCCGACCTTTTGGGACGAGACAAATCGTTCTATGCCGCCGCCGACGCATATGGGACTGCTGCCGAACTTTTTATCGAAGCAGGTATGATCATGCAGGCCATTGTCTCCAAAATCCTTGAATGGCAAATCCTTGGACTCTCTTATCAGGAGGGGCAAGACTTCTATTCTTCCCTTCGTAAAGCCAGATCTAAAAACACAGGGTTACAGCGCTTTTTCATCAATATGAAATATCCTGAAATGATCGCTTTTATGAGTATGTTGGTTATCCGATATTTTCCCGAAGGCAGCATGATGAAAAAATTCGGTGATGAAGAGAATAATCTCTATTTTGTTGTGTCTGGTACTGTAGAGAAAACGATCTACCATCGTTTGGAGAACGGAGGAAAAGTCCAAAAGAAATCATCCGAGAACCTGATGGAAAACGATTTTTTTGGTGAAATTTATCCATTTGAGGAAGAAAAGATATCTCAGTCAACCGTCGAAACAATGACTCGCACTGAATTTGCGAAAATTTCTAAACCAAGACTGTTGAAGATTTGCAAAGAATATCCGAATGTTAAGCGTCTTGTTTATGGCCTGTATCAGCGCCGTCTGGAATCCGATGAAGAAAGGTTTTCATGCACAGTTCGAAAAACCGTCAGGCACCAACTCCCAACCCAAGTAAATATTAAAATACTTAATGATGAGCCGGGTAAAACCCCTTTAAACCTCGGGGGATTCACAGAAAACATATCATTAGGTGGAGCCAGCGTTGTTTTGGAGGCAAATTATGAAACCGGTCATTTTGGCAGCTTGGTTGGAAAACAAGTTCATATTCAGATATATTTAGCCATCGCCTTTGTTAGTCTCTCTATTTTAGGCACGGTTGTTTGGAGTAAGGAAATTTCTCTTGAAGGAAAAAAAAGTGAGGTGATCGGTATCCAATTTGAAGGGATGACCGATAAAGATCGCAGGTTGTTGCAAAGCTACCATTATGGATATGAGATTGAACAAGACCGGATTTGGAGCTTATGGGACTCCCTTATTGGGACCGATGCCGGAACATCCAGCCTGCCAACGGCAGCGTAAAGCAGGCCATCAGCAATAGCGGCCAGAGTTGGGGCCAGATCATGCTTACGCCGGCCCCTTCCAGGAATATATCGCGCAGGGCCGCGATGATGTGGCGTAAGGGATTTAACAGGGTGCCGACCTGGAGCCAGTGGGGCATGTTTTCAATGGGGGTGGCAAAGCCGGAAAGGATGACCGACGGCATCATGAAAACAAAAGACCCGAGGAGGGCCTGCTGCATGGTCATGGACAGGGACGACACCAGCAGCCCAACGCCCACTATGGTGAGAATGAAACATCCCAGNNGCCATGATGAGGGCCCCGATGGTTCCGCGAAACGGCACACCGAACCAGTAAACCGCCCCGGCCGCAAATAAAAGGGCATCCATAAGTCCGAAGACCATACCGGGCAAGGATTTACCGATAAGAATTTCTGCGGGGTTGAACGGGGCGACCAAAAGCTGATCGAAAGTACCGAACTCTCGTTCACGCGCCACCGAAAGGCTGGTGAGAATCATCACCACCACCATGCTGATGAGACCGCCCAGGGCCGACACAATGAACCATCTGCTTTGGAGGTTGGCGTTGAACCATGAACGGTCTACAAGTACTACTCCGGGGCCGTTCATGCTCACCACTCCTTTTTTGACAAGTTCCTGATTGTACTGTTCGACGATGTTTCCGATATATCCTAATGCGATCAGGGCCACATTCGAATTGCGGCCGTCCACGATCACCTGGACGGTCGCCGATCGGCCCATGTGAAGATTGCGGCTGAAGTCGGGACCGATGTGGATGACAAGCCGAGCCTTTTCGCGGTTGATCACAAAATCGATTTCTTTTTCAGCCAAAAGGGTCTTTGTCAGCTCAAAATTTTCAGATCCTGAAAGCCGGGACAGAATCTGCCGGGATTCAGGTGTACGGGACTCGTCGAATACCGCATAGCGGACGTTTTTAAGATCGTAGGTTGCGGCATACCCGAACACGAAAAACTGGATCAGTGGGGGACCGATAATGACAAAGCGACTTTTGGGGTCCTTAAGGATCATGATGAATTCTTTAATCATCAATGCGATAATGCGGCGCACATTGCTCATTAGCTCTCCAGACGCTTGGTGATTTTGCGAAAAGCAAGGCTGATAAATAAAACCGCCATACCGAAAAGGGCCAAGGCATTGGGCAGCAGTACCGGCCAGACGTCCCCGGCCATGAAAAGGGTGTGGCTGATGGACACGAAATACCGCGCCGGAACCACGTGGCTTACGATTTGAATGAAGCGGGGAGTGCTTTCCAGGTCGAAAATAAGGCCCGAAAGAAAGAGTGCAGGCAAAAATCCCGCCACAATAGATATCTGTGCGGCCACGAATTGGACTCGTACGGCAGCGGATATCAACAACCCAAAGCCCAGCGAAGCCAGCATGAAAAGCGCACTCAAGATAAAAAGGGCTACGATAGAGCCGCGAAACGGCACATGAAAAAGCTTGACGCCGATCCACACGGACAAACACATGCCCAGCATGCCTAGAATAAAATAAGGAAGCATCTTTCCCAGCAGAAGATCAACCCTGCGAATCGGGGTGACCAGAATGGCCTCCATGGTCCCGCGCTCCCATTCCCGGGCAACCACCAACGCGGTCAACAGGATTCCGATCAGGGTCATGATCAGTGTAATGAGGCCCGGCACCAGAAAGTCGCGGCTGACGGCCGCCTCGTTGAACCATATCCGTTGNNTACAAACTGGACGAAAAATCACTTTGCAGATGAACAATACCGTCAACACGCCTTTGGTTCAGCCATTCCATTGCTTCGGCCATGGATGTCAAATGAATGGTTTTGAAATAGGGCGATAGATCGAATCTGGCCGACACATCCCGGGCCGCTGGACCGTCGTCGTCGAGTACGACGGCTATGGGCACATTTTCGGCATCCAGGGTGACCCCGTATCCGAAAATAAAGAGAAGCACTAAAGGTAAAACAATGGCCAGCGCGATGCTGCTGGGATCGCGCAAGATCTGGAGCACTTCCTTGCGGAGAATCCCTCGCATGCGCATAAAGAAAAGGATGCGCGGCATCATTTTCTCCCCCCGCCATTTTCCATATGTTTCTGTCCGCCGGTTGGTGCGATATCCCCCTGGGCCAAAGCAATAAACGCGTCTTCAATGGTCGGTTCCCTATTTTCTTTAGAACGGGCCAGCGCCCTGATTTCAGAAGGTGTGCCTATGGCGAGGTTTTGCCCCAGGGACATGATCAACATCCGGTCACAGTATTCGGATTCTTCCATAAAATGTGTTGTCACCACAACGGTCACCCCTTGTTCGGCAAATCCGTTGATCCTGAGCCAGAACTCGCGGCGAGCAAGAGGATCTACGCCCGATGTGGGCTCGTCCAGGAAAAGAATTTCCGGCTCGTGCAAAAGCGACGCTGCCATGGCCAGTCGCTGTTTGTAACCGCCCGGAAGCTGGCCGGCGGCCTTTTCGCGCCATTTGCCGAGTCCGAATTCCGTAAACGCCCAATCCATCCGCTGCCGAAGGTTATCCCCGCCAAGACCATAGGCCTTCCCGAAAAAGTTCAGATTTTCCTGAACGCTGAGCTGGCCGTAAAGAGAAAACTGCTGGGCCATGTATCCC
>DNGT01000050.1 GCA_003486165.1 Desulfobacteraceae bacterium | reverse complement strand
CAACCATGCAATCCCCAGACATGATCATTGTGAGCGTCAGCGATTCAGGAACTGGCATCGATGAGGCAAAGAAAAATAAACTGTTTGAGCCGTTCTTTACCACGAAAAAGGATGGCTTGGGGATGGGGCTTCGTATTTGCCGGGCGATCATCGATGCCCATGGCGGACGGATTTGGGGGGAGAATAACCCGGACGCTGGCGCAACCTTTTCCTTCTCGTTCAAATTGAAGGGAGGAGAATCCATATGATTGCTCCCAAAGGGGTAGTCTATATCGTCGAAGATGACCCGTCATTCCGGAAAAGCATGGAGCGTTTGATCCTTGCTTCGGGATATGAGGTCGTTGCCTGTGAATCCGCGAATGCTTTCTTGTTGCAAGACTCTATTCGGCATCCCGGGTGTCTTCTTTTGGACGTTCGGCTTCCTGATATCGACGGCCTTCGCCTCCAACAAGAACTCATAGAAAGAGGCATTCGTCCTTCTATTATTTTCATGACCGGGCATGGCACCATCCCGATGAGCGTCCAGGCCATGAAANNGATTTCCTGCCCAAGCCTTTTAAAACTAAGGATCTTCTCAGCGCCATCGTTAAGGCACTTGAACGCGATGCTCACATTGTGCAGGAGGATTTAGAAAAGAAAGAGATCAAAGCGTTGATTGATACGTTGACTCCTCGGGAAAAAGAGGTCCTGCGCTGGGTTATCACCGGAAGGCTCAATAAACAGATCGCCTATGATTTAGGCATTACCGAGAAAACCGTTATCGTTCACCGCAGCCGCATCATGGAAAAAACCAGGGCTTCGTCCGTAGCAGAGCTTGTCCGTTTAGCAGAAAAGGCCGATATCTCTCCGGCAGCCTGATCATCTCCCTGCAGCCCTCATCTTCAGCAGTCTGTCAATTCCTTTGCCGTATTCTAACATTTTTAATGCAAGGAAAAAATTACCTCGCCTGGAAAGCTGCATTGGGACCGGTTAATTCTAACATACTGTTATATTTTAATAATTATATATTTCATCCCCATGTGGAACTTTTTGGGTATTAGACAAATATCCAATAGACAAGCCTCATTCTTTTGTGCAAATAAAAAAGTATGTTCGCTTCTCCGACNNTTTTGGTTAATAGATAAAATGCAGGAAATGCACTACAGCATGCCGGTGATTGTTATCACCGGCCAAACCGAGGCTGGCTCCCGCGACAGGGCTTTCCAACGAGGGGCAGTGGGTTTTCTACAAAAACCTTTTAATCAACACTCATTGATGGACTTGATTGAAGCACAAAAAGAGACGGAGGATGATTAATTTGAATCTCCGGCAAAATGGCATGAGCGCGCAGGTAGAGGGTGCCATAGCCAAGCTGACTCCAGCACAGGCGATCTGGTATCTCAGCCTGCGGTGTATCGAATCCGCTTCCCGAGCCGGTTGATAATTCAGATTTGAAACAAGCGCCCTTAAGGGTAAGCGAGCATCAGGCAATTCTGAAAGAACTATAAACTGAAATTTTGCTGAAACTGACCGAATTAAATTTGCCAATATCAAAATGAATAAAATATTGAGAAGAATTTTTGAGGCTAATCCAGAAAAATCGACAATCATATTGAAAGAAAAATGTTTTGGCTGCGAGCGTCAGACAATTATTGAGATAACACCCACCTCAGGTGGATTTGGAGTGCAGGGTGGCTTTTTATTCAAGTCTTCAACTGATACTTACATAGCCAAGTGTCCTGACTGTATCGAAGCAAACTCAAAGATATCCAAAAATGACTGACTATAGATAAAATAAATATCTTTACGTAATGAGACCAGCGGATAGGAAAAATTTCGATCCATAGTAACCACAGATTGATAATTATAACAAAGCGAAAAGTGCTTGCCTTGAAGGGAGGGAACTCGCCTGCACACTCTCGGAGGTCTCAAAATGATGCGTTCGGTTCTGCTATCTGTTTTTGTCCTGATCACACTGATGTCTTCGATCTACGCCAATGCCGAGGATGATAAGAACAAAAACTATGCCTTTGCCCCCATAATTATTTCGAACCCTAACATCGGTAGCGGTCTGGGTGCCACAGGAATGTATTTCTTTGATATCGGCGAAAGGCAGGAAGGACAGCCACGTTCAAGCGCTCAGTTGATAGGAGGTTATACAAATACAGATTCCTATTTTGCTGGTTTGCTGACCAGCCTGTATATGCGACAGGATCGTATCAGAAGCACAGCCGGTGTTTTCCATGCGAGAATAAACAATGAATACCGCAATCCCTTAGGTGGTGAGGCCGACTTTTCCACCGAAGTTCTGGCTGCCTACTGTCAGGCAACCTATCGGTTATGGAACAACTGGTTCCTGGGAGGACAGGCGCTCGTTACGGATGTAGTGTACAAACCTGACACACCCCAGGATGCGGATTATCTCGACAGAGTCGGCGCCGAAGATACCACTGCTGGGGGGATTGGCCCGGTATTAACATATGACACGCGTGACAACATCCACTACCCCAGCTCCGGGACCCTGATGGAGGTCAAGGGATTCTTTAAACCGGAAGCGTGGGGAAATACAGACGACTATGCGGTGGGTGATGTTGCGGTGAATCATTTCATTCCGCTGTCTGAAAAGCACATCCTGGCGTTACGCGGCTACGGCAGAACCGGCACCGAAAACACCCCCTATTCGGACAAATCCCGCTTAGGCCAGCGCAGCGATCTTAGGGGGTTCAAGTCTGGCGAAATATCCGGACGCACCTTGCTGTCCGGCCAGGTGGAGTACCGGTGGCAGTTTACCCAGCGTTGGGGAGCGGTAGCTTTCGGTGGTCTGGCTAAGCTATGGGACGAAGATCTTGAAGAGTTGATCACCGAAGACATCTATTACAGTGGTGGGGTGGGCATCCGGTATATGATCAATACCGATCAAAAACTCAATTTCAGAGTCGATGTAGCAGTTGGCAACGGTGACAACAAAGGTATTTACGTGGGAATTCGTGAGGCATTTTGACCCCGAGTTGGCCACCAAGCGTGAGTTGACGTCAAAAATACACACTTTTTATTTTGGAAGGCTATTCAATATTTGGAGAATTAAATTTTATTTGATAATCTCAATTTATCAAGAGGTTTAAAACTGAAAGACCGACTACGATATATGGTAATCACAAAAAAAGAAGGAGATAATTATGAACAGGCTTAATAGAATGATGCTGTTAGCCGCAATCATGCTATTGGCAGTGAGTGGGACCAGTGCCCAGCAGAGCAAAGCTGTTCCGTCCTCCCGC
>DNGT01000326.1 GCA_003486165.1 Desulfobacteraceae bacterium | reverse complement strand
CGACAGTTCCATTCCGGCTTTTTTAACCTTGAGCCCGGCTTTAATGTGAGTTTCTTTGGTGACCCCTTTTTTAGTCATCTTTAACACCTTGTCCGAACCGGATTCAAGGCCGATGTGAATTCGGTTTAAACCGGCGTCTCTGATGGATTTCAGGTTGTCATCGCTGATTCGTGCAATGGTATGAGAGCGGGCATAGGATGTGATCCGCTCGACCCATGGAAAGCGCGTTTTAAGATGTGTCAGAATCTCAACAAAGTCTGAAGACTCGATAACCAGGCTGTTTGCATCCTGGATAAACACCGAACGCATTCCACCGGAAACCCAGTTTAAGGCAGCGTTAAAGGCACGGGGGTCTAAATTATTACCATTCCCGGCAGTTTTTCGAATTTCAGCCAGAGGGATTTTCCCTTCTCCATGGGCTGTCTTTTGAATGATCTCCAGACTTCGATAAACCGAATCGATATCTTTTATCACATGATCCTTGGGGCGGATGGAAAATCGGGAATCTTTGTAGACCGGGCAAAAAGTACAGTGATTCCAGGGGCAGTTTCGGGTCACACGGACAAGGAGGCTGTAGGCTTCACTGGGCGGCCGGATGGGTCCCTGCTCAAATCCCTGATATTCTTCGGTTGTTTTGAGTTTTTTGTTCATTGAAATAACATTTCGAAAGAAATTTTATTAAGTAATGTCCATTTACAAATCATAAACATTTCGGTTATAAAATCAAGCAATTTGGAAAAATCCAATATTAAATTTTCAGTGATCAATCAACAATAACCATTAGTTCTTTGACAACTCATGTTAAATTGGAATAAAATTATCTCAATTGAGTATCAATATATTTTCATATTCGGAGCATGTTAAATTTGAAGAAACTGGGCATTGCCATTTTACTCATACTGATTTTTCTTTTCATTGGTGCAGCCGGGGTTTATCTAAATATTGTCGGCTACGCCCAAAAACCACCAAACACGGCACCTGTCGAGCAGGCGGTTATCGTTCAATCCGGCCAGGGATTCAAGGCGCTTTCCAATTTGCTTTATCAAAAAGGAATGATCCTTCATCCGGTTAAATTCAGATTGTTTGCCCGCATTAAAGGGCATGACAAACGGATCAAGGCCGGAGAATATATGCTTTCCTCTGCCATGACGCCGAAAAAAATACTCGAAACCATGGTGGATGGAAAGGTTTACCTTCACCGGCTGACCATCCCTGAAGGGTATAACCTGAGACAGGTTGCCCAGGCTGTTGGAACCGCAGGGCTCGCTTCTGAATCCGATTTTTTAAAGGCCACAACCGATCCTGATCTTTTGAATGCCAATGGGATTGATGCCCGAACCTTTGAAGGATATCTTTTTCCGGATACTTATTATTTCCCAAGGGATGTTACATCTGAAAATATTATAACCACAATGGTCAAACGATTCTGGTCGGTCTTCAATCCGGAGTGGAAAGAACAAACCAAAACTCTGGAAATGACAATACACCAGGTGATCACGCTGGCATCGATCATCGAAAAGGAGACCGCAGTTGCCGCGGAGCGTCCCATTATTTCCTCTGTTTTCCATAATCGGTTAAAACGAAACATGCGCTTAGAGAGCGATCCAACGGTTATTTACGGCATGGGAGACTATAACGGCAATATCACCCGAAAAGATCTGGAGAGTCCGACAAGGTATAACACCTACACCATGAAGGGGCTCCCGCCCGGGCCGATTTCAAACACCGGCGCCAAAGCCATTGAAGCCGCCCTTTACCCGGCAGACACGAAGTTTCTCTACTTTGTTTCAAGAAATGACCGAACGCACCATTTTTCAACCAACTTTAGAGACCATAACCGGGCCGTTAGAAAGTACCAACTGGGCAAATAAATGAAGGGCCGATGACCGTACCTGTCAAAACCACCGAAACGCAAAACAAAGACAATCAGGCCATCCGTCGAAAAGTGCTGGCCATGGTCGAAGCATCGAGTCGCAGGTTAACACCCGGTGAACTCAGAAAGCGGCTTTCCGTAAAAATAAATGTAGATGAAAAAGCCTTGAAAACCGCCATCTGCGATTTAGTTTTAAGCCGGGAGCTCAAATACACTTACCAATTCGGTTGTTCTTTTCTCGAAAAATCCTATGAGAAGCCAACACGCGTTTCAAGCCGGGTAGTCCTGAAACCGCCGGAGATGGTTTACGAATCTGCGTCTTGTGACATCGTTATTGATATTTTAAAGGGTGTTTCATTCGGATTCGGAGATCACCCCACAACGCGATTGGCAATTCAGGGGATAGAAGCGGCATTGTTCAACAAACATCGTGATATCAATGTTGATGATGGCCGTGCCCTGGATATCGGCACCGGATCCGGCGTCCTGGCCATTGCAGCTGTGCTGATAGGAATAAAGCATGCTGTCGGTATCGATATTGATCCCTGTGCAAGAGCTGAAGCACAAAAAAACATCAAACTAAACGGCCTTGAACATCGAATCAAAGTTCTTGCTACCAGGGTCGAAGACATAAAAGAAATCTATTCTTTGATCACGGCCAACCTTCGGTATCCCACTTTAAAGCGGCTTTGTCCTCATATGGCCGGAATAATGCAAAAAAAAGGTGCGTTGGTGGTGTCGGGAATCAAATCAGAAGAAGTTGAGGATCTCTTGGACACTTTTGCGCAAAACGGCTTTCAGTGCACATGGAAGGCGGATGAAAAAGGATGGGCGGGGATGGTCTTAAATCATACAGGTTAAGCGGTTCAAGGTTCAAGGTTTAACAGCGCCAACATCCCAAGTAAAATGAGTTATNNAGATCCGGGCCAGATCAAAAACTTATGCTTTTCCATGCAATCGTATGCCCGGTCCTGTGATCAGCCGCCGCTTTTGATCGCCATCGACCAGGAGGGTGGCCGGGTGGCTCGGCTCAAAGAACCGTTTACACAGTTCCCGGGCAATCCAAAGATGAGGGGGCCTGAAGATGCCGTCTTTTTTGCCAAAACAACGGCAAAGGAACTTTCAGAAGTGGGGATCAACATGAATATGGCGCCGGTGTTGGATGTTGCGCCGGAAGGCATTAACAGTGTCATGGCGGATAGGGCGTTCGGCCCTGACCCACGTTGGGTGTCTGAGCAGGGAAAGGTGGTGATCGAACATCTTCAGGCTGAAAACATTATGGCTGTGGCCAAGCATTTTCCGGGTATCGGTCGAACCGTGCTCGATTCCCATTTTGAATTGCCGGATCTGGATATCGATGTGGATGCCATGCGGGGGTTCGACCTTTTTCCCTTTAAGGCCGCCATCTCCCATGACGTGTCAGGGATCATGCTGTCGCACATTCGATATACGGGGATCGATCCGGATTGGCCGGCCAGCCTGTCCAAGACCATTGCCGATGATCTTTTGCGAAAGGAAATGGGATATGACGGCGTTGTCATGACAGACGATTTAGACATGGGCGCCATTAAAAAGCATTATGATCTC
>DNGT01000117.1 GCA_003486165.1 Desulfobacteraceae bacterium | reverse complement strand
CTAAGGCAGAATCAGACTATCCGCCACCAGTTCCCACAGGTACTTTACCTCAAGATCTTCAAAACCGTATTCACCTTTTACGCCATTAAATTGACCGTGGCAACTGTGGCAGGGAACCACAATCATTTTTGCACCCGCAGCCTTGATCTGGTCAATTTTTTTTCTGGCATAAAAGACACGCTCATCGTTATATCCGGTGGTCATGCTACCACCACCCCCACCGCAGCATATTTGATCCATTCTGTTGGGATAAAGATCGACCCAGTTTTCAAGGCACTGATCCATAATCCAGCGCGGCTCGTCAAAAAAACCGTGTCCGAAATGCTTTTGGGCCTTTCTCCCGTAATTACATGGGTCGTGATAGGCGGCAGGTTGTGTAAATCTTGACTTATCGAGTTTGATTCGGCCTTCTTTAATATACTTGATCATTAGGTCAAAAACAGTGGTAACACTAAATTTTTTGAGTGCTTCAGGATAATATTTTTCAAGACCCGACCGGGTCGAAAGATAGGAGTGGCCTCATTCAGGACAAAGAAGATTTTTTATTTCCAGTCGCTCCATCTGATCGACGATCCGGCCGACCATGACCTTCATGGCATTATCGTCACCCGTAAAATATCCCCAGTTGGTCCCTTCCCAGTTTTCGGATGTAACCGTCCAGTCTTCTTTGGCCGCATAAAAAATTTTCCACCAGTGTTTTAAATCTTCGGTATGGGTATTTACCAGTTTGTTATGAATTGTGGTTAAAAGGTTTGCGCCCTTTTTGTCAATAGGTGCTTCAAATCCCTCGAATCCAGTCTCTTCTGCAACTTCTTCGGCAACATCTTTGATAATAAAGATGAAGTCTTCCTTTGGCAGACGAAGATTATTGCCGGTCTCCAGAGCCGCCACAAGACCCCTGTGTAAAATTCCGGGGACCTTTTCACGTTCTCTTTTGGATCGAATTTTTCGGATCAGATCCGCAATGTCGATTTGCATGGGGCAAACATTTTCGCACTTACCGCACATAGTGCATATCCACGGCCACCGGGCGTCGACCANNTTCTGCACCTGGTGTGATCAAGTTGATCCATTTCGATGATTTCTCGTGCATCTGTCATCTTATCACCTTTTGTCGTAACACCTTAGCCTTTTGAATACATTACCCTTTATTTATTTTTTCAGCTGGCTGGGACCGAGTTTTAGGATGGTCTCTTCGAAGCGAACTGCAATCCGGGCAAATTCCGTTCCCATATTGGATGCAAGGGTTTGTATTAAAATGCGCTCTTTTTCAAAACCGATCCTTGAAAACACTTCTTGAATTTGCTCTACCTTCTGTCCCGCATATATGTTCCCGTGCTCTGAATGACAGTTTCCTTTATGACATGTTAAAACCATGACGCCATCGGCATTGTTATCCAACGCCGCAAAAATATGCTCGAAAGATATGGCGCCCGAGCACGGCACTTCTATCATCTTCAATCCTTGGGGAAGTCTGTGACCCATGCCTATCGACAGATCCCGGGCCTGGGCCGCCGAACGGCGGCAGCAGAAAGCCACGATAAAAGGCGTGAATCTTTTCTGGGGCTTCATACCGGGATCGATTGTTAGCAGATCTGATATGGCGCCGGGCTCAAGATCTGTGATACGAACAGCGCCTCTTGGACAGTGTGCCGCACATATACCGCAGCGTTCGCAGGCATTCGACACAACTTCAACCCGAGTATTCAGCGTTATCGCATGATACGGGCAAAGGCGATAGCAGGTCAGACATCGTATGCACTGTCCCTCATGGACTTGTGCCTTTTCGGTTCTTTTCTCCGTTTCTCCTGAAACAAGACCCATGACTAAAAGAGCCGCATTTTCAGCATCGATTCTTTGATCGTCATCGGCCAGAATGTCTCTTGAAGGACCTGCAGCCATAATTCCTTTTCTGTTGGTCAATACACTATATCTATGAACGTTATCCCTCTGTAGAAACCCGTTAACATCGTTTTCGATATGGAATATTTTGGCAAGACCGGTTGCGTAACGAGAAGGAACAATGGTCTCATCAACCACCGTCATGTCCGGCGTCAATCTGAAATTTTTTGATGTTATTTCATCGAAAAAATCGATTCGGATATTATCTTCTTCTCCTTGATGAATGTCAGGTAAAGCATCCGTAAATTTAATATAAATGGTTCCGGCGTTTTTGGTTTCTCTGTATAAGGACTCGAGACCGTCTCCCGCCACCTTTAGGTTCTTCGTCAGAATGTATGTCTGAAGATTAAAGTCTTTTTGAAGTAAAAGAGAAGATAACATCACCTCTTTCGCAATNNGTTCTTCATTTGAGACAGCGTGATGACGTTAGAAGACGCTTTCAATCCGTACAGGGAAAAATTGGACGTCCTTTGATCTTCCTCGGCAATAATGATGCGGCCGACATCTAATGGTAAAGGTTTATTGTTTTGTATCGCCTCGATTCTAAAATTCCCCACAGAACCTTTGCATGAAATAAAACGCGTTCCTGTTAGGATTTGTAAGACCTCGGAATCGGGGAATCCATCAAAACCGTACGTGTCATCTGTGGTTGCAATGACGATTTCAATGCCTGCGTTTAGAAGATGTTCAGCAACAGCAACTGCGCAAGGCCCATTTCCTACAACGAGTGTTCTGTTTTCCAATCTGTCACCTTTTCAACCCGATAAAATAATTAATGATCTTCCATACAGCACTTCGGGCGCCGGCAACGGTCTCAGGAATGCTCATGGGTCCCTGGACGGTGCCGGCTGTGAATACACCATTTATAGTAGCTGATATTTTTTTATCATTGGTTTTCAAAAATCCGAATTCATCAGGCCCTATCCTGAACATCCGGGACATGCTCCCAATACCCTCTATAGGGGTTATGCCGACAGACAGCACTACCAGGTCAAAAATTTCTTCCACGGTTTCATGGGTTGAATTATTCACAAAATTTACCTTCAGACGATGATCTTCCATTTCATAAAAATCACCGGGAATGGCCCGTATCATTCGGATCTTTTCTCGAGCCTCTCGGTAGAATTGTTCGAAGTCCTTTCCAAAGGTCTGAACATCCATATAGAAAAAGGTGATCTCGATCTCCGGCTGCCTTTCCTTGATCAGCCTTGCCATACGCAGCGCCGAGCCGCAACATACCTTTGAGCACCATAGATGATTCACCTTGGCATCCCTGGAGCCCACGCACTGGACAAAGGCGATTTTTTGAGGAAGTTTTTTGTCACTCGGTTTTTTTGCCCCACCGGACTGTTTTAACATTCTTTCCAGTTCGAGACCGGTAACAACATTTTTAAAACACCCGTAACCGTAAGGTTTGTCTTTGGGGTTGAAGGGTTGAAATCCAATGGCAATCAATACGGCATCTGCTTCAATGGCATACTCCGATGCGTTTTTGTCCAGACCAATGGCCGATTC
Organism: Desulfobacteraceae bacterium; assembly: GCA_003486165.1. Classification (GTDB taxonomy): domain Bacteria; phylum Desulfobacterota; class Desulfobacteria; order Desulfobacterales; family UBA11574; genus UBA11574. Next base: position 1,248 of record DNGT01000117.1, on the reverse strand, counting down.
AGGGCATTCATCCTTGCATATGGTGCAGGACTGATCTTTGAAATAAAGACATTTTTCTTTGTTGACCGCATAAAAAGGATGGTTGTTCTTGGAAAACCCCTGAAGAATCGCCCTGTCGACCGGACATCGATCAAGACACAACCCGCAGTTGGTGCACTTTTCGCGATCGATATACAAAGGTTTTTGGCGAATACTTGCTGAGAATCGATGGTTTTTAGATATGTTTTGTAACTGACTGCCGGTCAATATTTTTATGTTTGGGTGAGAAACCGCGCTTTGTAATTTTTCTTCCACCATACAGGCGCCGCACTTTACGCAGGTATCATGAATGGCCTTGCAGGCATAACTGATGGCGTGCCCACCAAGGAAGTCCGATTTTTCAACCAGGTCAACATGGATACCTAAATTGGCGAATTCAACCGCCGCAGAAAGACCGGCCACGCCGCCACCGATAATCAGGACATTTTTATCTGCCATTAAGAAGGACTCCCCCTTTTAAAAAGGTAAAAGTATCGCAATGTAAAAGCAAAAAAAATATCGCAAATCAAGAACAAAAGACCGCTTCATCAAACAGATACCGTGGCTTTTTTATAACACGGCATTTTAAAGCCGATATTATCTACTGACATAATTAAATGAGAGGTCGGGGAGTTTTTATCCTAAATCCTTGAATATAGCGGAATGGGTGATCTTTTTTTAAAACAGGTGCTGTTTGAGTGGCATAGGGATCGTTAGAAAGAACGGGCGTATGCCAAAATCGCTTCTTTTTAAAAAATTACAGATTGTACAGTGAACTCATTGATTCTACAAAGATTGATCCCTGTTCTTTCTTTACAAGCCCTTGCCACGAGTTCACGCGTTTTAAAAAAAAGATTATCTATGCAGCGAGGATATAGAAAAACTCCCCGACCCTGTCAACTATCTGCTTTCAACAATATGCATGGCAATTCTGATCCCATCCGCTGCACTGGAAATGATACCGCCGGAGTGACCGCTCCCTTCTCCCACAACATAGAGGTTGGTAAAGCCTATGCATTTGCCGTCCGGCTCTCGAACAGCCTGTATCGGCGAAGAGGTCTTGCTTTCCAGGCCCATGATAATGCCGTTTTCAAAACCCGGCATTTTTTTACTGAAATTGAGCAATGCTTCACGTATGGAAACCGCAACATCAGCAGGCAGCATTTCCCACAGAGCCACGGGTTTTAAACCCAGCGGATAGCTGGTCTCAAGCCTGCCGGCCGTTTCTTT
>DNGT01000434.1 GCA_003486165.1 Desulfobacteraceae bacterium | reverse complement strand
AACCCGTTAAAAGATTATGGTTCAACAGTTTTGAGGCGTCTGGAGAAAAGGTAAATATCAAAGGGATTGCATTGGATAATAAAACCATTGCTGATTTTATGAGTCGCTTGGAAGATTCAAAACTTTATAAAAATGTCAATTTAAAGACGATAAAACAACAAGAAATAAATAAATTAAATCTAAAAAATTTTGAAATTGGATGTGAAAAATCTTCTTTGAAACAACCAGAAAACAACAATGATGTCGACTCAAAGCCGGACCAAAAATAATGAAAAAAATCGACACATCTAAAATAACAAACCTGTTTTTCGAAACCACCGCTAAGATCGGAAAGCTATCCAAACTATACAAAATCTTATTATGTTTGGGTTTCTTTGTACTGCTTGTCGGTCCTTTTGTATATTTTTCCTTTCTTCCTAAAATAAGTAATATCAACGCATTAAAAAAGGAATGCACAACGCTGGAAACCCGGCTTGCCACGGCAAAAGAAAAGGCAAATCAACTGAAATATTATCAGGATAAGCTTAAGGATGCAGAAATGGAATTTAAAATGGTCATGAAAAAGCTTCCTGAAACAAAAGAAATACCGGCTTTATTGTCAAGTGTATCCCAATCCGGTCGTGACGCTGGTCTGGACTTCTTGCTGTTTCAGCCGGAATCTGAACAAAATAAAGATTTTTATGCTGAAATCCCCGTATCAATTAAGGTAACAGGGAATTATCATAATGTTGCTCTTTTTTTCGACAAAGTGGCACGGTTATCCAGAATCGTAAACATCGACGACATCAAGATGGTCTCTACACAAGGCAACACGAACCTAATAACTTCGTGTAAGGCCATCACTTATCGTTTTGTTGAAACGAAGCCTGAACAAGCTTCTCCGTCAAATAAAAAAAAGAAAAGCTAAATCATGGATAAACATTTTGCTTTTATAAGCAGTATCGTTTGTATTATCTGTTTTTTCCCTGTGTTGTGGGGTTGTGAGAAAACATCCGAACCCCCTTTAAAATCAAAGCAAATTACGAAAAAAATCATTGTTGAAAAAAAGGATGTTCAAACACCAACAATCAAACCGAAAGAGACAGTGCAGGCTGATATTTCAAACTCAAAACAAGAATTAGTTGCTGAAAAATCCCCTGCAGCCAAGAAAACCACCATATCGGAAATCAGCGATTTATATAACCCTGAAGGGAAGCTGGATCCATTTGAACCACTTTTTAAAAAAGAAAGTGTTTCATTGGCAGTTGGGAATAAAACAATCAAACAGCGCAAACCCCTCACACCCCTTGAAAAGGTAAACCTAAGCCAGCTGACCCTTGTGGGCATTATACAGGCTCCGAGTGGTAACAGGGCTTTGGTTCAGGAAACCACCGGGAAAGGATATGTGGTAAAAAAAGGGACTTATATAGGAACAAATTCGGGTAAAATCGTACAGATATTAAAGGACAGGATTATTATCGAAGAAGAGAGTGAAGATATTTATGGCAAAGTTTCTATCATAAAAAAACCAATTAAACTTCAGAAACCTCCTGGAGAATAGCATGAATTGTGAAACAAAAAAACCGCTAAAATTTAGAATACTATCCTCTTTTTTGGTAATTTTGCTGCCCATGTTTATCGGGTGTGCTTCAAATACCAAGGCAGTTAAAGAAACCAAAAAACTTACGGCTGAACCTTCTGCCCCAAAGCTTATCACCCAAATAAGCGAGCTGGAAGATTCCGAATCAAGCAACATACGTGTTAGCGGGAACCAAATCCTGACCTATACATCCGTCAAACAATCTTCCCCTCTTGGCGTTCTGCTTTATTTCCCTGAAACAAACATTGACAATATCGATAAGAACTACCATCCAGAAAGTGATGTTGTTGCCTCAATCAAAGCTTCTGAATTAACCGCCAAAGGTCAAACAAGTCTTATCGAAATTCTATTAAAAGAAGATGTTTCTTATGAAGTTATCCGTGAAGACAAAGACCTAATCATATCATTCAAAAAATCACCCACTGTTGCACAGACTTCGGAACAGACAGAAAAATCGAGTGTTGAAATAAAAGATAGTAACCAAAAGCCCGCCACGGTTACCCAAGAAATATCACCCGTTAAAGCCCCAACCCCTCAAGCTTCGCAATTACAAGCCAATGAAAAAAAACCTGCCTGGGTGAATCGCATCGATTTTTCAAGTGAAAAGGAAGGTAAATCGACGATTATTATTGGAACTACAATTCCTGCCAAATATGACTTAAAAAAAATCAACGAAAAAAAACTGTTGCTTAATCTTTATCACTCAAACTTGCCGGATTATCGCAAGCGACCCTTAATTACCACACGTTTTGAAAGCGCTGTGGACCGCATCATACCGTTTCAGACATCTGCCATGAAAGACAATTCCGGATTTATTATCGAATTGCGCGAACCCGTACCTTATTTTATCGAGCAGACTGACAATCTTCTTTTCTTTCATTTTGAAGCATCTTCAATCTCCCCAAAACCTCTTGATAAAGCCAAACTTCCAGCCTGGGAGAAAGTGATCACTCAGACGGTTGCGCAAGCAGAACCCGCAGAGATGGAAACATCTCCTAAGAAAAAAATTGTAACTAAAATGGGGAAATACACCGGCGAAAAAATAGCGCTCAATTTTTTTGAAACAGATATTAAAAACGTATTTCGTATTTTAATGGACGTCAGCGGAAAAAATTTCGCCATTGACAAAGATGTTTCCGGAAAGGTTACGTTATCATTTGACAAGCCTGTGCCTTGGGATCAAGTCCTCGATTTGGTTCTAAAAATGAATCGTCTCGGGATGGCTTTCGAAGGAGATATTATACGCATCGCCACCCTTAAATCATTAAAGGAGGAAGAAGAGGAACGGCAGGAAATGTTGGCCGCGGAACAAAAGGCAAAAGAACAGAAAAAAGCGCTTTCACCATTGATAACGGAATACATCCCCGTCAGCTATGCAAATGCAAAAGATGACGTGGCGCCTCATATAGTGCCAACCCAAGGACGCGGCAGTATCACCGTCGATGGAAGAAACAATCAAATTATCATTACAGACATTGCTGACAAAGTAAAAAAGGCCAAAGAAATCATAAAAAAAATCGATAAGGTCACACCGCAGGTGATGATTGAAGCCAGGATTGTCGAAGCCACCGACACCTTTTCCAGGGAAATAGGAACGTCATGGTCGATCTCCGGTACCAGAACAGATGGCAGCTTGGGGGGCACACTGGGTTACGACATGAGCGCAACCAATCCCCCAACAACCAGTCTTGGAGCAATCGGATTTACATTTTCAAGACTGATCGGCAATACATTCCGGGTGGTGGATGCAAGGCTGGCCGCTTCGGAGTCTGAAGGCAACGTTAAGATCATATCCGCCCCAAAAATATTAACCCTTGACAATAAACCCGCAAAGATCAAACAGGGGCTGGCATATCCGTACAACAAACTGGATGCGGATGGCAACACCACAACTGAATTCAAAGACATCGCCCTTGAACTGGAAGTAACCCCCCATATCACGCCGGATGAACGCGTCACAATGAAAATTGTCATAAAAAATAATGAAATCGGCGCCGTTATTAATAACCAAATATCCTTCACCACCAAAGAGGCCTATACCGAACTCCTGGTGGACGATGGAGATACGATTGTGATTGGTGGAATCAGAAAAACAAGGAAAGATGTCGGTGAAGAAGGCCTCCCGTATTTAAGAAAGATCCCGGTTCTCGGCTGGCTATTTAAAACAGAAAAGGATGAAGATACCGGCGAAGAGCTGCTGATATTTATTACTCCCAGAGTCGTTCAGCTGGCACAAATCAATACCACGAATTGATGCGCTGTCATATTTTTTCGTTTCATTAATATCTCTTTATTCTCTGGGCCGCCTTTTCAGCTTCCCTGGCCATACCACTGTCAGGAGCAAGTTCGATAACTTTATGATAGGCATCAAGAGCTTTTTCATAGTCGTGTGATATTATATAAACCTTGGCGAGATCGTCATACAATGGCGCAAACTTCGGATAATCTTTAACCGCTTTTTCAAGAATCTCTTTAGCCTCACTGCTCCTTCCCATGGCAATATACGTAAGACCAAGACCACGTTGCGCATTGATAAATTTCGGGTCTAAATCAAGGGCCTTAAGATAATATGTTTCAGAAAGGATAAACTCCTTTTTGTTATGGTATGCCCACCCCAAATTTGCCAGTGCTATATGGGGTGTCGCATAGAGCATGTTTTCTGAAACCTCTTTGAAATATTTAATGGCGGTATCCCATTCCTCTTTATCGAGATAAACAGTGCCTAAGTTATTTTTTGCAGGTGCGTAATCCGGTTTAATATCTAAGGCCTTTTTGAAATGTTTAATTGCAAGATCCAGCCTTTTTTTGGCTTTATAGGTCAAACCCAGATCGTTTTGAAGAAAGGCATCGTCTGGATAAAGGGCTTGAGCTTTCAATAACTCTTTTAATGCCGAAGTATAATCCCCTTGTTTATAGTATTCTTCTCCAAGGTTCCTTAGTGCCTCTCCCTGTTGTTTTTGCACGGCCATATTTGCCGTCGCGCATGAAACAACATAAAGTGCCATTATCAATAAGATGGTCCAATTTAACCTATATCTACTCATTTTTTTTACCCTTAAGGTTAATCCGAATGATTCTTATATCATTATCTGTTAAAAATTGAATGACCTGATGATGCAGCGGCGCAGTTGTTAGAAGGACTTTAGACATACTTGCTTGGTCCATTAAAAATCCAGGAATGTTCAGCCGGGTGTTATAATCGACCGGTCTTTTAGCAGCCATAAATGTCGGATCTTTTATAAATGAAGCATTCATCGCTCCGAGAAGTTTCTGTATGATATCATCCAGGCGATCATTGTCTTTTACCTGTATGATAGAATAACCACTTTTTTCGATGGCATGAATAGCATCGCCATAAAAATTACCAAAATCGATATAAAATATGTTGTCGTTACTTTTGGTGGCAAGGTTTGAAGTGGCGTTAATCTGAATGCCTGCATACTGAAATGAGATATTTTTATTGGGAGAATATTGATATCCCATGGCCATTAGCAAATCCTTCACAAAAGTCTCATGATCAGAAGCGTCGATGATGTCCTGGTTCTTGTCCNNTGATAATATTATTTTGATCCAGATAGCGAATGATTGACTGCGGTGTTCGCTCTTTTACATCATCGATCACCGTTATACAAAGGTGACGTATGGCTTCACCGTTCTTGCCGGGTTTTTCGATGATCCATTTTCCTTTGACTTCAACTTCCATACCATGATCTGAAAATGACAAACGGTGTTTTATAACATCCCCTTCAAGGCTTCCAAAAACTGAATCAAAAACCTTTTCTATGGAATCGTCAGGAGTTACGTTTACAATAACCATATCTTTCCAAAAAGATTTAAGAATCTCAATGTCAGAGATCTGATTTTCATCTCCTGAGGTAAAAAAGACTCGTTTTCCATCTTCAAGTTTTATAAAAGGGGTCTGTGAAAGATCGACTTTATAATCTTCCTGCCCATGCCTGGGAAGGTAGTAATTACCTTTATTAAAGAGCTTGGCATCTAATACCGAAGCAACTTTCGACAGGGGAGAATCTGACGGCTCCTGCTGGTTATTTACACTGGAAGTAAAGGGTATTTTCTCATCAAACGTCACCGAGCTGTCAAGACGGTCCCTTTCCGGAATCTTTTGAGTGGCCTCGGTATCTAGTGGGGGCTGGGACTGTGCTTGGTTTTGATTTTTCTGATCCGGCAAGCGGACTATCTGCCCCGCATAGATAAGATTCAGGTTTTCAATCTGGGGATTCATCAACCGGAAAAGTTTTTCGCCTTCCTGATATGATGGCGTGCCGTAATTTCCATATTTTTGAGAAATGAGAATGGATACGCAATCTCCTTTTTTGACACGATATTCTGTTGAATTTTTTGTTGCATCTTCAGGCAAGGCAACATTGGTTAAATATGGAATTGTAACGACACCTGAAGATTGTTCGGGCAACTCATCTTGGTCGACTTTCTTTAAAGGAATAACGATATGCTGGCCGGGACGAATCCTGTCTATGTCATTGATGTGCGGATTTAATCGTTTGAATATCCTTAAAAATTCCGGAAAATCTGTATTTGATATTTCTCCTTTTTGCCTAAAGAGTTTAAATACCCAATCATCTTTTTTAACAACATATGGATCACATAATATGTTCCAGCCCCTATCGTACCGAATAACGTAGCTTTTGTAAAAAAAAGCAGCATACGCACTAGGAAAAGTAATCACACACACCAAAGCGAAGATCACACAACAAATGGTTACTGAACGTGTTCCGTTTATCTTCATGCTTTAGGAACCTTTTTTGAGACCCAAGCGTTTTGCGATCTCTTTTGATGTTTGTACCACAAACTGATCAAAATCATCTCCTTGTAATGGTTTACCTGGGGCAGGGACTTTTTCCAGGCTCTCTGGATGGATATAAACGGGTGCATTGATAAGTGCCGGATTTGAAGATATGTTGAATTCTGCTGGAAGGCTTTTTTCAAAATACTTCTCCTGAAAACCCGAAAACTTGATGGCATGGGCTGTTGAATCGACGATAGCAATATCGTTTTCCCCGACGATTCCCTGTCTTCGGGCCTCAACCAATCCGGCAAGAGATTCGCCGCCGTGTGTACATGCAATATGTCCGTTTCTGTTGGCCAAAAGCTCCCAGTCCAT
>DNGT01000084.1 GCA_003486165.1 Desulfobacteraceae bacterium | reverse complement strand
ACTTCCCCGAACATCTCTGCTTTTACGAAGATCAACAACTGTTACCTTGGGGAGCGATCTGTTTTCAACCCGCTCTGTTAATATAACTCCCTTGAACTTCTCTGTTTTTACATTATAATAGGATTGTATCGAAGGCGTGGCAGATCCCAACAGTGCCACAGCGTTCTGTTGCTTTGCCCTAACCACGGCAAGATCTCTGGCATTGTATCTCAAACGGTTATCCTGCTTGTAAGATGTGTCATGTTCTTCATCAACGATAATAATGCCGATATTCTTTAAAGGTGCAAATACAGCTGATCTGGCACCAATGGCGATGGAAACCTCATCCCTGGCAATACGTACCCACTGATCGTAACGCTCTCCAGCAGAAAGTCCGCTGTGAAGAATAGCGACTCGATCACCAAAGCGTGCCCTGAATCGCCTTTCCGTTTGGGATATAAGGGCAATTTCAGGAACCAGGACCAGAACGGAATACCCCTGGTCAATCGCCTTTGCTGCAATATGCATGTAAACTTCTGTTTTACCGCTTCCGGTAACGCCGCTTAGAAGGAAGGTATTAAATTTTTCACCAAGAGTCCTTATCACTTTTGAAACCACACGGTTTTGTTCATCAGTGAGTCTGTGTGGTGTATCAGGTTTTATTAATTCACCGAGAGGGTCCCGATAAACCTGTTTATTAAAAATAGAAATATATCTGTCCGCTTCTAAATACTTTATTAATTTTGAAGCAGATGGAACAAGTTCTTTTAATTTGTTTATGCTGATTTCACCCTGGCTTTTGATTGCTTCAATGATCTTTTGTTTTGACTTAGAAAGACTGCCCATGGGGATATTTGAATCGATCAATGACACATGCCTTTGCATTTTGGGTTTTGTGATTCCGACCTTTAACTCCCGATCATGAACAATGAACCCTTGATGTAGCATGGCATAGATTAAGGCATTGGGAATTTTGTTGTTAAGTTTTTCGCGAAGTTTTCTTAATCCACAAGATTCTCCCTTTAACAAGTTTAAGATTTCCCTTTCCAACGGTGTAAGAGAATCCCCGGAAAGGGCTTCTTCTCCCTTTTTCGTAATGGAGATGGCAGCAAAATCATAAATATTAAGCCCGCTCGGCAGTGCACATTTGATAACATCTCCGATGGGGTGCAGGTAGTAATCAGCCGTCCATCGGAAAAAATGTATCATACTAGAAGGAAAAAGCGGCTCGTCATCAAGAATATCAAGAATATTTTTTATCTTCCCCTGATCCGTTTTTTTACATGCACCCAGAATGTACCCCGTTACTCTTCGCCGGCCAAATGGAACAAGGACTCTTTTCCCTGTCGAAACCAGAGCCAACAGGTTTTCTGGAACGCTGTAAACATATGTGCTGTATACCGGCAAGGCTACAGCGACCTCTATATAAGATGATACCGCTGTCATTTATCCCAGTCCGTCTGAATTCCGTTTATAATCAGCAAAACTGATGTGAGATGAAGGCTTTTTTCTTGACACTTCATCAGCTTTTTTCTAATCTATAATATTCAAACTGTCTGTGAAAATTAGATTTTTTTTAAATATTTTCTTTTGGATACTATAGCCTTAATACAAATATTTTTCAACTATCTCAATCATGAACAACCCTTTTGTAAAGACATTGACTTATTTAAACGCTAAAAACATTCATCTGTAAAAAAACAAAATATTATGCCCAAACGGTCCGTACCGGAAAATTTCAAGCCTCGACTTTTATAAAAGAGACAAAATAATAGATAACAAGCAAACCTAAAGGAGGAAAAAATGAATAAAATCAGAAAACATTCCCTGGTGTTATTGCTAATTATAACCCTTGTTTTTATCCCATTTGGAACTTCGGCCCTTGCAACAGGACAGACGGTAGATGAGGAAAACAGCGGTGCCCTTATGACAGCTGATCTTATTCTTGCCAGGCCCTTGGGAATTGTTGCAACCGTTTTGGGCTGTGCCGTCTTTATTGTATCACTCCCCTTTTCACTTCTGGGTGGCAATACCAAACAGGCATCCCAAAAGTTGGTCAAAGATCCTGCTTCATTTACATTTGTGCGACCGCTGGGAGAATTTTAAACCACATATTACATCCACAATAAGTTTCGACCCGCAGATACGACCAAACAAGGGGGTAAGATGGCTGAAATAAAAGGTCATGGGATTGAAGATTTAACTCAGTTCGCAGTGGATGTGATTCGACGTTCAGGGGAGGAAGCACTTTCCTATTATGGTAAGGGGGATCATCGCATCAAATTTGATGAAGCGCTTGTTACAGAGGCGGATTCACATTTAATGAATTTTTTTCAGGATCAACTTGACAACCAATTTCCTGAACATCAGGTATTTAAAAACAACCAGTTTAACAGAGACTACACTCATGATGGAAAGCGATATATCTGGATTTATGATCCCTTAGACGGCGTGGCCAATTTTCAGGCGGGAATTCCTATCTGGGGCACTTCTCTGGCACTTATAGAAAATTTCTGGCCTATTTTCGGGGTGTTCTATATGCCGGCAACCGGCGATCTTTTTCACGCACNNTTTACGTATTCACGATTTCATCAACGTTATCGTTCAACATTTCCGGGAAAAATTCGTGATTTGGGGTGCACCGGTGCTCACATTTGTTATGTTGCAATGGGTCGTGCCGAAGCGGCTATAATTGCGCATGAATCGTATCAAGATCTTGCTGCAGCCGGCATTATTCTTGAAGCGGCAGGTGGAAAGATCTGCAAGTTAGATGGTAGCAATTTTTTTATCAATGAATATCTGGACGGCCAGAAGATTAATGATCCCCTTCTGGTTATGGCCCCGGGCATTTACACACAAGTTCGCAACAGTCTACAGGAGATTTTTTAATTTTTTAAAACATGTAAAATGATTTCAAGGATCGATCATATTTCAATCGCAGTGAAAGATTATCCGGAAGCGCTCTATTTTTTCAAAGACATCCTTGGGGCGGTAACCGGTGCCGGTGCTCAAAATAATGATATGAAATATCATTGGCAGATTTTTTCATTTGGCGATCTTTCACGTCTCGAGCTTATAACCCCCCTTGAGGAAAAAACTTTTTTGACAAAGTTCTTAAATAAAAATAAAAACGGGGGCCTTCATCATATCTCCCTACAAACCCCGGATATTCAAAATGCGATTCGAAAGCTTGAAGATCATGATATTCCTTATTTCGGATATAACGAATACGGCGACTTTTGGAAAGAGATCTTTATTCATCCCAAAGATGCTTTTGGTGTTTTGATTCAGATTGCCGAGTTCAATCCCGACGACTGGCTGGATAAATCTCTTGTATTTCCAAAGGGACAAAAATGGGCGGTAATAAAAAATAACGAAGGCTGTACGTTAAACCTTGCACATCCCGGCGGAGGAAAAATTAAACTTAAATTAAACAGATCAGAAATTAAAAATCTTATCAGCGATCTCGAGAAGTTATATTAGCCCGCCTTCTAAAGAAAAGTACAACTTCTTAACTAAGACCTTTGAAAAATGCTCAATTTTGCTCAAGGTTAAGGAAGACGAAAATTTTAACCACAGACATACATTGAGTATCTCGAGGATTAAAATTTGAGTCTGACGCTAAGATTGGACAATAGGGGGCGTTTTTCAAAGGTCTCAGATTAGTGATTCAGATGCTCTATCATCCATCGGGTTACAACGCTTACAAGTTTTTCTTGGTAATTACTGAAACGGTGGTTGGCACCGGGAATTTTAACAACCGTGACATTTGTCTTTAGAGTCGCACTGTTTCTGAGGCGGTCAGCCACATCAGGATTGGCCAGGCGATCAGCAAGGCCGTGGACAACTAGTGTGGGCTTTGAAATACGGGAAATGTTTTTGTAGGGATCGGATAAGGTTTGCGGGCCCCGGAGGCTTACCACATGGTTGGCGGTATAAAGCGCTTTGCCCAAAGGCCCCAGGTTGATCAGCATCCATTGATCTCCTTTACCTTTTGCCACCAGGGCCTGGGCCTGACGGAGGACGCTTTTTGCCGTCTCAGCCCCGAATACGCTCATATTCCATTCGAAAAGATTGCCTGGAGGACCGGTGAGAAGCATGCCTTTAATTCTGGGATCCTGGGTTGCCGCCATGTAGTATAGGACCCGGTTGGTACCCATACTGTGTCCGTAAAGAAATATAGAATTATAACCCAGCAGGGACATTTTGTCGACGGCTATCGCGATGTCATAACGGTTTTCTTCAAACCGGTTTTTTTTAGGGCCCTGATCATGATCACGCATATTGAGCGCCAAAGTGGCAAATCCT